>NZ_AMRL01000005.1 GCF_000299935.1 Oceanibaculum indicum P24
ACTCTCCACTGCCAACAACACGCTGACCAACGGCAGCGGCAACACCGGCACCACCGCCCTCATCGTCAACCAGACCATCACTGGCACCGCAGGCGCCGACAACCTCAGCGGCGGTGCGGGCAACGACACCATTACCGGCCTTGGCGACAACGATACGCTGAGCGGCGGCGACGGTAATGACAGTATTGACGGCGGCACCGGGAATGATTCGATAAGCGGCGGCGATGGCAATGACACCATCATCGGTGGTGCCGGGATCGATGATATGAATGGCGACACCGGCGTCGACACCTTCGTCTATACGGGTGTGGACCAGGGCGGTGCCGTCGGCGGCGGCGGTGTGTTCGCGAACGGTGATAGCATCAGCAGCTTCACCGCGCCCGGCGCGTCCGGGGCGGTGGACCGGCTCGACTTCACCGGTATCACCAACATCCAGAATGTGGTGGGTGGTCAGGCCTCGTTCGAATCGGTTGCCTCCGGCTCCGCGACCGGCACCAACACGGTCATCTATATCAATAATGCGACGGCGGCTGCTCTGACCGATACGGCGAACGTCCTTACCGCCATTGGCGATTTCAGCGGCAATGCGGCGGGTTTCTCGGCGGGCGATGTGCATATCTTCATCGTCGGCAATGGCGCCGCCACCCAGTTCGGCATCTATGCCTATACGGAAGCCGACGGCAACGCGACCGTAGCGGAAGGCGATCTGCGCCTGCTGGGTACGGTGAATAACGCCGTGACCGGCTTCGACGGCGACAACATCGTCTAAGCGGCTTCGGCAAGACCGGTAATACGAAGCGACGAAAGACGATCCCCGCCTCCGGCAAGGAGGCGGGGATTTTCTTTTACCGAAAGCCTGCCTGTAGTTCCGCGCCCTTCCCTGAACCGGCGAAAGGGGCTAAGAGCATCGGCAAGAACGACGCCAGAGGGAGCAACCAGACATGCGCCAGTACAAGATCGCCGCCATTCCCGCCGATGGCATCGGGCCGGAAGTCATCGAGGCCGGTGTCGCGGTGCTGCAGGCGCTGGCGCAGCGCGCGGGCAATTTCTCGCTTGTCGTCGAGAATTTCGACTGGGGCTCGGATTACTACAAGAAGCATGGCGTGATGATGCCGGCGGACGGGCTGGCGCAGCTGAAGCCGTTCGACGCGATCTATTTCGGCGCGGTCGGCGCGCCCGACGTGCCGGATCACATTACCCTATGGGGCCTGCGCCTGCCGATCTGCCAGGGCTTCGACCAGTATGCCAATGTGCGCCCGACGCGCATCCTGCCGGGCATCGCCTCGCCGCTGCGCAATGCCGGGCCGGGGGATCTGGACTGGGTGATCGTGCGCGAGAATTCCGAGGGCGAATATTCCGGCCATGGCGGGCGGGCGCATAAGGGCCTGCCGGAGGAAGTCGGTACGGAGGTTGCCATCTTCACGCGCGTCGGCGTCACCCGCATCATGCGCTATGCCTTCCGCCTCGCCCAGGCGCGGCCGCGCAAGCTGCTGACCGTGGTGACCAAGTCGAACGCGCAGCGCCACGGCATGGTGATGTGGGACGAGATCGCCGCCGAGGTGGCGAAGGAATTCCCGGACGTGACCTGGGACAAGATGCTGGTCGATGCGATGACCGTGCGCATGACGCTGAAGCCACAGAGCCTGGACACTATCGTCGCCACCAATCTGCATGCCGACATATTGTCCGATCTGGCGGGCGCGCTGGCCGGCAGCCTGGGCGTGGCGCCGACCGCGAATATCGACCCGGAGCGGCGCTTCCCCTCCATGTTCGAGCCGATCCACGGCTCCGCCTTCGACATCACCGGCAAGGGCATCGCCAACCCGGTGGCCACCTTCTGGACCGCAGCGCAGATGCTGGAGCATCTGGGTGAGGGTGCCGCCGCGGCGCGGTTGATGACAGCGGTGGAGCAGGTCTGTGCGGCCGGCATCCTGACGCCGGATGTCGGCGGCAAGGCCACCACGCGGGAGGTCACCGACGCGGTGATTGGCGCGATCCGCGGGGCGAATGCGTAAGGGGGGAGAACCCGCCCTATGCTTCGAGACGACTGCGCCAGAAACTGGCGCAGTCTCCTCAGCATGAGGTCACCTGGGGGCACTGTTAGTATTCCAACAATGCCCTCGTCCTGAGGAGCCGGCGTTATGCCGGCGTCTCGAAGGACATGAGGGGAAGGCCATCCGCCCCGCATCCATGGCCGGCCCCGTGACTCTTCGTCGCTTCAGGGCTGCCTTGGAATGCCAATGACTTGCACTTTCGTCGCGGCGGGTGCTATTCGGCAGGGGTAGGGCAGGCAGCGGCCTGCCGTCCCGTCTTTCCAGGACAACCGCAAGTGACAGAAGGCATCGCGCCGGACCGGATCGTCCCCACCACCACCCTTGCGCCGCAGGGCCGCACCGGCCGGTTGCGCGGCAGCCTGTCGGTATGGCCGGTGATCTCGGTCGTGATCGCGCTGCTGGTGGCGGTGCCGGTCCTCGTGGTCGGCGGGCATGTGTTCCAGCCGGCCGGCGATGTCTGGCGGCATCTCGCCGATACCGTGCTGTGGGATTATGTGCGCAACACGCTGGTGCTGCTGCTGGGCGTCGGCGCCGGCGTCGCGGTGATCGGCGTCGGTACGGCCTGGCTGGTCACCATGTGCCGCTTCCCCGGCGGGCGGCTGTTCGAGTGGCTGTTGCTGCTGCCGCTGGCCTTTCCCGCCTATGTGCTGGCCTATGTCTATACCTACCTGCTGCAATCCGGCGGGCCGGCGCAGGTGGCGCTGCGCGAGATGACCGGCTGGCGCTATGGCGATTACTGGTTTCCGGAGGTCTATTCCATCGAGGGCGCCATCGCGATGTTCGCGCTGGTGCTCTACCCCTATGTCTACCTGCTGGCGCGGGCCGCCTTCCTGTCGCAGTCGATCTGCGTGCTGGAGGTCAGCCGTACGCTGGGCTGCGGGCCGTGGCGCAGCTTCTTCCGCGTGGCGATCCCGCTGGCCCGACCCGCGATCATCGGCGGCGTCACGCTGGCGCTGATGGAGACCATGGCCGATTTCGCCACGGTGCAGTATTTCGCGGTGAACACCTTCACCACCGGCATTTACCGCACCTGGTTCGGGCTGGGCGACCGGGTGGCGGCGGCGCAGCTGTCGGCGGTGCTGCTGGCGCTGGTGCTGGGGCTGCTGCTGCTGGAGCGGCTGTCGCGTGGCGAGGCGCGCTATCACCACACCTCGGGCCGTTACACCCATATCTCGCCGGTATCCTTGCGCGGCTGGAAAGCGGCGCTGGCGATGCTGGCCTGTGCCCTGCCGATCCTGCTGGGCGCCGTGCTGCCGGCCGCCGTGCTGCTGGAGATGCATCTGTCGGTCGGCGACCCCTATTTCGGCAGCCGCTTCATCGGCTATGCCGTGAACAGCTTCGTCGTTGCCGGGCTGGCGGCGGTGCTGGCGGTCATGCTGTCGCTGCTGATCGCCTATGGCCAGCGCCTGAAGCCGTCGCCGCTGGTGCGCGGTGCGGCGCGGGTGGCGGCACTGGGCTATGCCGTGCCGGGGTCGGTCATCGCGGTCGGCATCCTGATTCCGCTGGCGACCTTCGACAATGCGCTCGATGGCTGGATGCGCTCCTCCTTCGGCTTCTCGACGGGCCTGCTGCTGAGCGGCACCATCGCGGCCCTGCTCTATGCCTATGTGGTGCGCTTCCTGGCGGTGTCGCTGAATGCGGTGGATGCTGGCCTCGCCAAGGTGACGCCCAGCATGGACCAGGCCGCGCGCACTCTGGGCAAGGGGCCGGGGCGCACGATCTGGCAGGTGCATGTGCCGATGATCAGCGGCAGCGTGCTGACCGCCGGTCTGATCGTCTTCGTCGATGTGATGAAGGAACTGCCGGCAACCCTGATCATCCGGCCGTTCAATTTCGATACGCTGGCGATCCGGGTCTATAATCTGGCCTCGGACGAGCGGCTGGAGCAGGCCTCCACCGGGTCGCTCGCCATCGTGCTGGTCGGCATGGTGCCGGTCATCCTGCTCAGCCTGATGATCGCCCGCTCCCGGCCCGGACAGCGGTAGGAAGATAAAAGAAAAGGGCGCGTCCCTGCGGACACGCCCTTTCCGGTACCGCAAGGATGGTAGCTTACTTCCAGCCGGCCTGATCGGTGATCTGCAGCGCCTTGGTGTTGTTCATCGCGAAGACATCGGCGTTCAGCTTGTCCTGCTTGAACTCGCCCCAGCTCTTCAGCGTGTCGTTCCAGGCAACGCCCGGGACCGCCGGATACTCGTAATTGCCCTCGGCGAAGTACTGCTGGGCTTCCGCAGTGGTCAGGTACTCCAGGAACTTGATGGCGTTTTCTTTGTTCGGCGCGGTCTTCACGACGCCGGCGCCGCTGATGTTCACATGGGTGCCGCGACCGTCCTGGTTCGGGAAGATCACGCCAACCTTGGAAGCAGCTTCCTGATCCTCAGGCTTGCCGTTGATCATCTGGCCCAGATAGTAGGTGTTCGAGACCGCGATGTCGGCTTCACCTGCCGCCACGGCGCGGATCTGGTCGCGGTCGCCGCCCTTCGGCGCGCGCGCCAGGTTGGCGACGACACCCTTCGACCATTCCAGCGTCTTTTCCGGGCCGTGCGCGGCCAGCATCGAGCCGACCAGCGACTGGTTATAGATGTTGGTAGAGGAGCGGATCGCCAGCTTGCCCTTCCATTTCGGGTCAGCCAGATCCTCATAGGTGCTGATATCCGTCGGCTTCACCCGGTCCTTGGCGTAGATGATGACGCGGGCGCGCGTGGACAGGCCGAACCAGTGGCCCTGCGGGTCGCGCAGATTGGCGGGGATCGCCTTCTCCAGCACCTCGGACTTGATCGGCTGCAGCACGCCGGCTTCCTCGGCGCGGACCAGGCGGCCGGCATCGACGGTGATCAGCAGGTCGGCCGGGCTGTTCTGGCCCTCGGCCTTGATGCGCTCGATCAGCTGGTCGGCCTTCGCCTCGATCAGATTGACCTTGATGCCGGTCTGCTTGGTGAAGTTCTGGTACAGCGCATCGTCGGTATCGTAATGCCGCGCGGAATAGACATTCACCTCGGCGGCCTGCGCCATGGACGGAACGAACCCGGTTCCCAGCGCAACGATGCCGACGCCGGCGCCCAGCGCCAGCTTGTGGAAGAGAGTACGCATGTGGCAGACCTCCTAACGTCTCGTCTGTCACCCGCAGTTTGCGAGTGACTTTCACTACCCTATAAAGGCGCAGCAAATACCAGTGCAAGCGCTATTCACTTGCGTTCTCGATTTCTGTCATTGCCCTCATTCCGGCGCATTCCCATCTCAGAAAATGACGGCACGGATTTTCCGTTCGACAGCAGGGGGATGGAGGCAGCATGCAGCGCCGGTTCCGGTTCTCTAATACCGTTCACATTTTCGTGATCACCCTGCTGGTCGGGCTGGCGGGCTGTGCCTCGACCGGCCCGACGGACAATCCGCTGCGCCGCAGCCTCACCTGGTTCAGCTATCTGGGCGGTGACGATCTGCGCACCACATGCCAGCCCGGATCGCCGGAGCGCTACCGCTTCGTCTATAACGCCCGCGCGGAAGAGCAGATCCGGACCTATGACATCATCGTCGGTCCGTCCGGTACGGGGCGGCTCGAATCCCATGTCCTCACCAATGCCGATCTCGACAGACTGTCGGTGGTCGATCCGCTGCGTCCCTGGCGCGGCGAGGAGTCGGAGGTGACGGTCGGCGCGGCGGAAATCAACGCCCTGCGGTCGGCGCTGGCGGCCAGCGGCTTCGACCAGCCGGCGCCGCGCGGGACCTTCCTGCGCTCCGACGATTTCTACTGGATTGTCAGCGCCTGCCGGGATGGTGCCTTCCGCTTCAACGCCTATCGCCGCGACATGCCGTCCTTTGAGGCCATCCGCTTCGATGCACCGCTCTTCGCGATGGACCCGCTGACCCGGCAAGTGGCGGTGAATCCGCCGCGCGAACTGAACCTCGCGCCCTTCCTCAGCGCCCAGCAGAAGTCGCGCCTGGCGCCGGGCGTGCACGGCTCGCCGCCCTGGCAGGTGCAGGTTGGCGAGAACGGGCTGAAGACCGGCTTGTTCGATTAGGCCTGTTTGCCTGGAAGGCCGCGCATCCGGGGCATGCAGCGGGAGGGGTTCGACAGGATAGGGCTTTTGCGCTATCGCATCCCTCGTGCCTGATTCATCTTCCGATAGTTCCGCTGCGGCGGAAACCCAGTACCGGCCCTTTGGCTCCGGTGCGCGTGCCTTCCGGGGCGGCGCCATCGATGCGCTGGGACTGCCGGCGCTGGTGCTGGGGGCCTCCTATCTGGGTTTCGGCTCACTGGTGCGCGAAAGCGGCTACAGCCTGACCCTTGGATTGTTCTCCACCATGACCGGCTGGGCGCTGCCCGGCCAGGTGGTGCTGATCGAGCTGATGGCGCTGGGCAGCTCGCTGTTCGCCATCTGCCTTGCCGTGGCGATGACCAACATGCGCCTGCTGCCGATGGCGGTGACGCTAACGCCAGTGCTGCGCGTGCCGGGGCGGGCCAGCTGGCGCTATTACCTGGCGGCGCATTTCTGCGCGGTGACGGCCTGGGTGTTCACCATGCGGCGCGCGCCCTCCCTGCCGCCGGAGGAGCGGCTGCCCTATTTCCTGGGCTTCGGGGCCATGGTGTGGGCGGCCTCCATGATCGGCACGGCGACGGGCTATCTGCTTTCCGCCACGGTGCCGATGCAGGTGTCGCTGGGGCTGGTGTTCCTGAACCCGATCTATTTCATGCTGATGTTCATGGGCGATCTGGGCCAGCGTTCGCGCGTGCTGTCGCTGCTGATCGGCGTCGCCGCCGGGCCGCTACTGTTCCAGATCGACGCCGACTGGGGGCTGATGATCGCTGGTCTCGGCGCCGGCACGCTGGGCTTCTATATCGACCGCTGGCTGCCGCGAAAGGGCAGCGGGAAGGGCGGCCATGGCTGAGGCGTTCGGCTCCTACTGGCCCTATTTCGTGGTCCTGGCGGGCGGTCTCGTCACCTATTGCATCCGCGTGTTCGGCGTGGCGCTGGCCGGCCGCATTTCTGTGGACAGCCAGGTGTTCCAGTGGGTCGGCTGCATCGCCTACGGGCTGCTGGCGGCGCTGATCGCACGGATGATCCTGATGCCGGTCGGCGTTCTGCAGGAAGCGCCGCTGGTCTTCCGCATCGCCGGCACGGCGGCGGCGCTGGCGGCCTTCTTCCTGGTGCGGCGCAACGTGTTCGCCGGCTGCATCGCCGGTGTGGGAACGCTGATCGCGCTCACCGCAATCTTCGGCCTGGAGTAGCCCATGCCCTCGGCGCTCGCGCTGCGCATGGCGGCTTTCTACGGCGCCTATTTCACGGTGGCCGGCATCTACCTGCCGTTCTGGCCGGTCTGGCTTGCCCACCGCGAGATGAACCCGACGGAGATCGGCGTGCTGCTGGCCGTCGGCTCCATCGTGAAGATCGTCGCCAACCTGTTCTTTGCCCGCATCGCCGACCGCACCGGGCGGACGAAGCTGGTGGTAATCGGCCTCGGCGTTGCCAGCACGCTGACGCTTGCCGCCTTCGGTGTGGTCAGCGGCTTCGCGGCCTTCCTCCTGCTATCGCTGCTGGTCGGTGCGGTATTCTCGCCGATGATGCCGCTGGGCGAGAGCATCACCCTGCGGCAGGCCCGCGCTGGGCGCATCGATTACGGGCGGGTGCGGCTGTGGGGCTCGATCACCTTCATGGTCATCACGGTGATCGCCGGCTGGCTGATTGGCCTCTATGGGGCAGGCGTCATCCATGTGCTTGTGGTGGCTGCCGCGATTGCCACCTTCCTCACCACGCTGAGCCTGCCGGCTGATGCCGGCCGCATGGCGGCACCGCGCAAGGGGGCGGCGCTGGCACTGGCGCGGCATCCGTCATTCCTCCTGTTCCTGCTGGCGGCCTCGGCGGCGCAGGCGAGCCATGCCGTCTATTACGGCTTCTCCGCCCTGCACTGGCGGGCCAGCGGCCTGTCGGAGACGGTGATCGGGCTGCTCTGGGCCGAGGGGGTGATTGCCGAGATCCTGCTGTTCGCGGTCGGTGCGCGGGTGACCGCCCGCATCGGCCCGGCGGCACTGCTGGCACTGGCCGGCGCGGCGGGCCTGCTGCGCTGGGGCGTGTCGGCGGAGACGACGGCGCTGTGGGTGCTGGCCATCGTGCAGCTGCTGCACGCCGTTACCTTCGGTGCGGCGCATCTGGCGGCGATGGCCTTCCTGACCCGTGCCGTGCCGGACAATCTGTCGGCGACGGCGCAGAGCCTCTATGCCGGTATGGTGTCGGGCGTGGCCTTCGGCATGGCGATGCCGCTGTCCGGCTGGCTGTATGGCCAGACCGGCGGCGGCGCCTTCTACCTGCCGGTCGCGCTGTCGCTGCTGGCGATGCTGGCAGCACTCGCCCTGCGTCGCCGCTGGGATGGCGGCGTGCTGCTGAAGGAAGCCGACTAGCCTGGCATCAGTGCGCCGCTTCCCAGTCGTCGCCGACACCGGCCTCGGCGACCAGCGGCACGGACAGCTCCAGCACCGGGCGGGTGGCGCCCTCCATCACCTCGCGCACCAGGGCGGAGGTCTTCTCGATCTCCGCCTCCGGTACCTCGAACAGCAGTTCGTCATGCACCTGCAGCAGCATGCGGGCCTTGAGACTGGCCTTCTCCAGTGCGGCGGGAAGGCGGATCATCGCGCGCTTGATGATGTCGGCCGCCGTGCCCTGGATCGGCGCGTTGATCGCCTGGCGTTCGGCGAAGGCGCGCCGGGCCGGGTTCTTGTCGGTGATGCCGGGCACGTGGCAGCGCCGGCCGAACAGGGTGGTGACGTAACCCTGCTTCTTCGCCTCCGCCTTGGCCCGGTCCATATAGTCGCGGATGCCCGGATAGCGCTCGAAATAGGCGCGGATATAGGCTGCCGCCTCGCCCTGCTCGACGCCAAGCTGGCGGGCCAAGCCGAAGCCCGAGATGCCGTAGATGATGCCGAAATTGATCGCCTTGGCCTTGCGCCGCGTCATCGGGTCCATCTGGTCGAGCGGCACGCCGAACACCTGGCTGGCGGTCATGGCGTGAATGTCGATGCCATCACGGAAGGCCTGGCGCAGCGCCTCGATGCCGCCGATATCGGCGACGATGCGCAGCTCGATCTGCGAGTAATCGACCGACAGCAGCCTGTGCCCCTTCTCGGCGACGAAGGCGCGGCGGATGCGCCGCCCTTCCTCGGTGCGGACCGGGATGTTCTGCACGTTCGGATCGGAGGAGGAAAGGCGCCCTGTACTGGTTGCCGCCATGGCGAAGGCGGTGTGCACACGCCCCGTCTCCGGGTTTATCTGCTCGACCAGCGTGTCGGCATAGGTGGATTTCAGCTTGGCGAGCTGGCGCCATTCCAGGATTTTCGCCGGCAGGTCGTGCTGCGTGGCCAGTGCCTCCAGCACCTCGGCGCCGGTGGCATAGGCGCCGGTCTTGCCCTTCTTGCCGCCCTGCAGTCCCAGCTCGTCGAACAGGATCTCGCCCAGCTGCTTGGGCGAGCCGATGTTGAACTCGCGGCCCGCCAGCTTGTAGATGTCCAGCTCGTATTCGCCCATGCGGCGCGCGAAATCCTTCGACAGGTCGGCCAGCACCTCGCGGTCCACCTTGATGCCGGCGCGTTCCATCTCGCCGATGATCGGCACCAGTGGGCGTTCCACCGTCTCGTACAGCGTCAGCACATGCGATTCGCGCAGGCGCGGCTTCAGCAGCCGGTGCAGCCGCCCGGTGATGTCGGCATCCTCGGCGGCATACTCGGTTGCCTTGTCCAGCGGCACCTTGTCGAAGGTCACCTGGTCCTTGCCGCTGCCCGCGACCTCCTTGAAGGGGATGGTCTTGTGGTCGAGATGCAGCTCCGCCAGCTCGTCCATGCCGTGGCCGTGCAGCCCGCCTTCCAGCACGTAGGAGATCAGCATGCTGTCATCCACCGGCGCCACCTCGATGCCGTGGCGGCGGAAGATCAGCCAGTCATATTTCATGTTATGGCCGACCTTCAGGACCGACGAATCCTCCAGCATCGGCTTCAGCAGCTCCAGCGCGCGCTTCTTGTCGATCTGCTTCGGCCGCTCGGTGGGGGCGTCCAGCAGATTGCCCTGATCCGCGCCATCGCCGGCCCCGTGCCCGACTGGGATGTAGCAGGCCTTGCCCGCCTCGACCGACAGCGAGATGCCGACCAGCTTCGCCGACATGGCATTCAGCGAGGTGGTCTCGGTATCGACCGCGACCGTGCCGGCCTCCATAGCGGCGGCGATCCAGCGCTTCAGGTCGGCCTCCTCGACCACCGTTTCATAGGCGGTCTCCGACGGGGCGATCTCGGCGGCCATGCCGAGGCTGGACGGGGCCTCGCCCTCCTGCACTTCCAGCGCCTGCAGCCGGGCGACCAGCCGCTTGAAGTTATTCTCCTCGAAGAAGGACAGCAGGGTGGCGTGCTCCGGGTCCTTCACCTCCAGCTGATCGACGCTCACTTCCAGCGGCACGTCGTCGCGCAGCTTCACCAGCTCGCGGGAGATGCGGGCCTGCTCGGCATACTCGATCAGGCTTTCGCGGCGCTTGGGCTGCTTGATTTCCGTGGCGCGCGCCAGCAGCGTTTCCAGGTCGCCATAGTCGGTGATGAGCTGCGCTGCCGTCTTCACGCCGATGCCCGGCACGCCCGGCACGTTATCGACCGAATCGCCAGCCAGCGACTGCACATCCACCACCTTGTCCGGGGCGACGCCGAATTTCTCCATCACCTCGTCCGGGCCGATGGGCCGGTTCTTGATCGGGTCCAGCATGGTGACACCGTCGCGCACCAGCTGCATGAGATCCTTGTCGGAGGAGACGATGACGACATCCATCCCCTTCGCGCGCGCCTCCTTCGCGTAGGTGGCGATCAGATCGTCCGCCTCGAAGCCCGGCATCTCGATGGACGGCACGTTGAAGGCCCGCACCGCGTCGCGGATGATCGAGAATTGCGGGCGCAGATCCTCCGGCGGTTCCGGGCGCTGCGCCTTGTAGGCGGGATAGATTTCGTTACGGAAGGTCTCGCGCGCCGAATCGAAAATGACCGCCAGATGCTGCGCGTCGATCTCCTCCACCAGCTTCATCAGCATCGCCGAGAAGCCGAACACCGCGTTCACCGGCGTGCCATCGCCCCGGTTCATCGGCGGCAGCGCGTGATAGGCGCGGAAGATGTAGCCCGACCCGTCGATCAGGTAGAGCGTGTTCTTCACCACCTCGGGCGAGAGGATGTCGGGCGTGTCGTCTGTCGATGCATCGGTCATGGTCGTGGCCGGCTTTCAGTCTGGCGGAAGAAGCGTCCGCCACTTTAGTCCGCTAATCACTGCAAGCAAGGCGTACGGCGTTTGTCGGGATCAACGGTTGTTGTCAAACCATTCTGTCATGCCCGGACTTGATCCCATGGGCGTCTTGGGCATCCAGAGGCGGTGCTCTGCCTGAAACGTCTCAGACCGTGGCCCCTGGATTGCCGGGTCAAGCCCGGCAATGACAGGTTGAGACGTCGCGCCGCCTTTCGCGATCTGCTATGAACGGCCATCATTCAATCAGGGAGGAGGGGAGCGATGCATCCCAAGGGGCATGTGGCGCTGGTGACCGGCGGCGGTTCCGGTCTGGGCGCGGCAACCGCGCGGCTGCTGGCGAAAGAGGGCGCCAAGGTTGCGGTGCTGGATGTGAATGCCGAAAGTGCGGCTAAGGTCGCCGCCGAGATCGGCGGCATCGGCATCGGCTGCGACGTCTCCAGCGCGGAGGCCGGCGAGAAGGCGGTGGCGGAAGTGGTCGCCAAGCTGGGCGCGCCGCGCATCGTGGTGAATTGCGCCGGTATCGTGCGCGGAGCGCGCATCGTCGGCAAGGACGGCCCGTCCGACCTCGACACCTTCCGCAAGGTGATCGAGGTGAACCTGATCGGCACCTACAACATGATCCGCCTGACCGCCGCCGAGATGGCGAAGCTGGAGCCGTTGGCGGATGGCGAGCGGGGTGTCATCACCATGACCTCCTCGGTTGCGGCCTATGACGGGCAGATCGGCCAGGCGGCCTATTCCGCCTCCAAGGGTGGCATCGCCGGGCTGGTGCTGCCGGCGGCGCGCGACCTGGCGCGCAGCGGCATCCGCGTCATGGCGATCGCGCCCGGCCTGTTCCAGACGCCGATGATGGCCAGCCTGCCGGCCGAGGTGCAGGACAGCCTGGGTAAGTCCACGCCCTTCCCGCAGCGCCTGGGCACGGCCGAGGAATATGCCGACCTGGTGCTGGCGATCTGCAACAACATCATGCTGAACGGCGAGACCATCCGCCTGGACGGCGCGGTCCGACTCGCCCCGCGCTGATTTTCAGCGCTACGTCATCAGCCAGCCGCCGGCGACATCGACGGTCTGGCCGGTGACGAAGCGGGCCTGATCGGAGGTGAGGAACAGCGCCATGTCGGCGACCTCCGAGGGCTGGCCGAGGCGGCGCAGCGCTGTCTCGCCGGCAATGGCCTCATTCACCGCCGGGTTGACGCCGCGCATCAGCGGCGTGTCGATGCGGCCCGGCGCAATGGCATTCACGGTGATGCCGTAGGGGCCAAGCTCCCCCGCCAGATGCCGGGTGAAACCAATTACCCCGGCCTTGGTGGTGGAATAATGCACGCCGACGAAGTCGCAATAGGACTTCCCGGCGACCGAGGCCATGTTGACGATGCTGCCGTGCCCGCGCTGCTTCATGCCGGGCGTCACCAGCCGGGTGAGGTTGAAGCAGCCGGTCAGGTTCACATCCAGCACGCGGCGCCATTCCTCCGGGTCCATTTCCCAGACCTCATGGCGGCGGCCCTCATGCTTGGGCGAGATGCCGGCATTGTTTACCAGGATATCGACGGGGCCGAGCGCGCCCTCGATCTCGGTGACGGCTTCCCGCATCGCCTCAAAGTCGCCGACATCGCCGGCCAGCCCTATGGCGGTGGTACCTGCCGCCGCCAGCTTTCCGGCAGCCGCCGTGACATCCTCCTTTCCGAGATCGACCAGCGCGACTTTCGCGCCCTGCGCGGCGAAGGCTTCCGCGATGGCGAAGCCTATACCGCGCGCCGCCCCCGTCACCAGCACGGTGCGGTTCTTGTGACTGCCCATTTCCCCTCCCTTGCGCCCTTCCAGCAGGGCTTGCCGGCCCTGCATGGAGTGCTGTTGTACAGCGTCGTTCTATCGGTTTAGCATCGCCCCCGTAAGCGCCAACCCACAAGTGGAGAAAGCGAGCGCGATGGGAGGAGATAAGGGGACGATTGCCGTCATCGGCAGCGGACTGATCGGGCGGGCCTGGTCGATCTGCTTCGCGCGGGCCGGCCACAAGGTGAAGTTTCACGATGTCAGCAAGCCGGCGCTGGATGCCGCCCTCGGGCTGATCGACGGTGCGCTGAAGGAACTGCACGAGAGCGGGTTGCTGGACGATCCGGCCGCCGCGAAGGCGCGGATATCGACCGCCGCGACGCTGGAGGAGGCGCTGGAGGGCGCTTCCTATGTGCAGGAAAATGTGAAGGAGACGGAGGAGGCGAAGCAGGAAATCTTCGCCGTGATGGACCGTATCGCCGATCCTGGCGCCATCCTTGCCTCCTCCTCCTCCAATATCCGCGCCTCGCTGTTCACCGAAGACCTCAAGGGCCGGGCGCGCTGCCTGGTGGCGCATCCTGCCAACCCGCCACATCTGGTGCCCATCGTCGAGCTGTCGCCGGCCCCCTGGACCGATCCCGAGGTGGTGGCGCGCGCCCGCGCTCTGTACGAGCAGGCGGGCATGGTGCCGATCCTGGTGAAGAAGGAGATTCCCGGCTTCATCCTGAACCGGCTGCAGGGCGCCCTGCTGGCCGAGGCCTTCAAGCTGGTCGCCGATGGCTATGCCAGCACCGAGGATGTGGACAAGACGATCAAGGACGGCCTCGGCCTGCGCTGGTCCTTCATGGGGCCGTTCGAGACCATCGACCTGAACGCGCCTGCCGGCGTGGCCGACTATATCGCGCGCTATGCCCCGATGTACTGGGACATGCAGCATGAACAGGCGCAGCCCCGACGCTGGGACAAGGCACTGTCCGACGTGCTGGAAGGCGAGCGCCGGCAGGCGCTGCCCGCCGACAGGCTGGGCGAACGGCAGGGCTGGCGCGACCGCAGGTTGATGGCGCTGATTGCGCACAAGCGCGAGGCGGCGAAGAAGATAGGGGAGTAGGAGGAGCGGCGCTATTTTTCCATTCGTCATTCCCGGGCTTGTCCCCATGGGCGCCTGGGGAATCCAGGGGTCAGCTTACTCGACCGACGATCCAGCGGGCTGAAGCCTAGACCCCCGGCACAAGGCCGGGGGTGACGGTCTGGGGAGGTTGCTGCGGACAGGAAAGATATCTCCGCCATAACGCAACGGTTTGCTAAACCGTTACAGAGACAGGGACAGAGGGAAACGGGAACAATGGCCAACGCCAAGAAAGTCATCATTACCTGCGCCGTCACCGGCTCGATCCATACGCCGACGATGACGCCGCATCTGCCGATCACGCCGGACGAGATTGCCGAGAACGCCATCGGCGCGTGGGAGGCGGGGGCCTCGATCCTGCATCTGCATGCCCGCGACCCCAAGGACGGACGCCCGACACCGGACCCGAAGGTGTTCATGGAGTTCCTGCCGCGCATCAAGCAATCGACCGATGCGGTGGTGAACATCACCACCGGCGGCGGCCAGGGCATGAGCGTGCAGGACCGGCTGGCCGGGCCGCTGCAGGCCAAGCCGGAAATGTGCTCGCTGAACATGGGCTCGATGAATTTCGGCCTGTTCCCGATGCTGGACCGCTATCCGAGCTTCAAGCACCAGTGGGAGGCCGATCATCTGGAGGCCAGCCGCGACGCGATCTTCCGCAACACCTTCAAGGATATCGAATTCATCCTGAAGGAGCTGGGGGAGGGCTGCGGCACGCGCTTCGAGTTCGAGTGCTACGATGTCGGCCATCTCTACAACCTTGCCCATTTCGTGGATCGCGGGCTGGTGAAGCCGCCCTTCTTCGTGCAGACCATCTTCGGCATCCTGGGCGGCATCGGCGCCGACCATAAGAACCTGATGCATATGCGCGAGATTGCCGACAAGCTGTTCGGCGATTCCTATCAGTGGTCGATCCTGGCCGCCGGCCGGCACCAGATGTCGCTGTGCACCATGGGCGCCATCATGGGCGGCAATGTGCGTGTCGGGCTGGAGGATTCGATCTATGCCGGCAAGGGCAAGCTGGCCGAGAACAATGCCGAGCAGGTGGCGAAAATCCGCCGCATCCTGGAAGAGCTCTCGCTGGAGATCGCTACCCCCGCCGAGGCGCGCCAGATGCTGGACCTCAAGGGCGGTGACCAGGTGAATTTCTGATGATCACGGGCAAGACGAAACTCTACGGCATCATTGCCGATCCCATCGGCCATGTGCGCGCGCCGATGCTGTTCAACCCGCTGTTCGCGGAGCGCGGCGTCGATGCCGTCATGGTGCCTTTCCATGTAAAGCCGGAGAAGCTGAAGGCCTGGGCCGACGGGTTGCGCGCCACCGAGAATTTCGGCGGCATCGTCATCACCGTGCCGCACAAGCTGGAGATCGCGAAACTGTGCGACGAGCTGGGCACGGCAGGCCGGCTGATCGGGGCGATCAATGCGCTGAGGCGCGACCCCGACGGGCGACTGATCGGCGACATGTTCGACGGCAAGGGCTTCGTTGCCGGCATGCGCCATCAGGGCTTCGAGGTGACCGGCAAGCGCATCCTGCTGCTGGGTGCCGGCGGGGCGGCGCGGGCGATTGCCTTCGAGCTGGCTGCGGAGGGCTGCGAGAGGCTGACGATCCAGAACCGCACCATGGTGAAGGCGGAGGAACTAGCCGCCGCCGTGAAATCGGCCTATCCGAAGGTCGATGTCCGTGCCGGCAGCGACGATCCGGCGGGGCACGACACCATCGTCAATTCCACCTCGCTGGGGCTGAAGCCGGGCGATCCGCTGCCGATGGATGTGTCAAGGCTCACGCCGGACATGCTGGTCGCTGAAATCATCATGGACCCAGTGGAGACGCCTTTGCTACAAGCAGCCAAACAGCGTGGCTGTCCGGTGCATTACGGGCGGCACATGCTGGACCAGCAGATCCTGCTTCTCGCCGATTTCCTGCGCGTAGGAAAGTGACTGGAGGCAGTAGCCAACAACGCATAGTCACAGGGACCGGGTTCCATGAAGCAGGTCGTTCCGCTCGAAATCGGTATCTGCACGCCGGATATCGACCGGCTGCTGCCATTCTATACCAAGCTGCTGGGCTGCGAGCCGGTGGGCGATGTGTCGGTGCCAACCGACAAGGCCAAGAGCGCCGGCCTGTCCACCGCCGGCTATCGCGTGGTGCGCCTGCAGACCCCCTATGGCGAACGGATCAAGCTGCTGCAGCCGCAGACCCCGGCGGAGGCGCCCAGCATCAGCGCCTTCGTGCTGGACCGCTACGGCATGGCCTACATGACCTTCATCGTCTCCGACCTGGATGCGGTCGTGAAGAAGCTGAAAAAGGCGGAGATCAACATCCTGTCCGGCGAGGACAAGGTCGAGGTGCGGCCCGGCACTTTCCTCGTCTTCTGCGAGGACCCGGACGGCAATGTCGTCGAGTTCGTGCAGTATGACGATGTGAAGGCCTACCGCCCGGACGTGAAGTAGGGCTTAGCTCCTTAACCCGAAGTATATTCGGGCTTATTGACATGTGATGCACATGCACCCATGCTTAAGCCATGGGAACGATGATTCAGATTCGTAATGTGCCGGACACGCTGCATCGTCGCCTCAAGTCCCGGGCGGCGCTGGCCGGCATGTCGCTTTCCGACTATTTGCTTAGTGAACTCAGGCATGTGGCGGAACGTCCAACGCTTGATGAGTTGCGGGAACGGATGCGTAGCCGGCCGGAAACTGCGCTTCCCGTAACGCCGGCTGAAGCGCTGCGCGCAGAGCGCGACCGTGCGTGATTGTCGTCGATGCCTCCGTTCTGCTCGACGTGATTCTGCGTACGCCGGAGGCGGCTGCTGCCGAGGCTAGGCTTTTTGCACCAGGCGAAACCTTTCATGCGCCGCATCTGCTGGATGTCGAAACTGCCCAGGTAATCCGGCGATTCACTGCCGGCGGCCACATCGACCATGAGAGGGGGCGTCTCGCCTTGGTCGATCTCGCGGATTTCCCGATACAGAGATACCCACACGATTTCCTGCTGCCGCGCATCTGGGAGCTGCGGAACAATCTGACTGCCTATGATGCGGCGTATGTCGCCCTCGCCGAGGTTCTGGACGCCCCGTTGCTGACACGCGACCGGCGTTTGACGAATGCTGCCGGGGTACGGGCGCGTATTGAGCTGATATAGCTTCCTGGCTGTTGCCTACTCCACCGCCGCCGCGTCGCCCGGCGCGCCATAGGCGATCCAGCCGCCATCGACCGGCAGTGCCGCGCCGGTAATATAGCCGGCCATGTCGGAGGCGAGGAACAGGATCGCCTTCGCCACATCCTCCGGCGTGCCGAGCCGGCCGGACGGGCAGCGGCGCGCCAGCACCTTCTGGTCCAACTTGCCCTCGGCGATCAGCTTCTCGACGAAGGGGGTGAGGATATAGCCCGGCGTGACGGCGTTCACCCGCACACCGCTCTGCGCCCATTCGCAGGCCAGGGCGCGGGTCAGGCCCAGCGTGCCGGTCTTGGCGGCGGTATAACCGTTGCGGCGCGGCAGCGCGGTCCAGCTGGCGATGGAGCCGATATTCACGATGGCGCCCGCCCCCCGTGCCAGCATCGGCTTCGCCGCGTGGCGGCACATCGCATAGGTGCCGGTCAGGTGGATGTCGATGAGCCGGCGGAACTGCTCCAGCGGCTGCTCCAGCGTCGGGGTGAAGCTGTCGGAGATGCCGGCGCAGTTCACCAGCACGTCGATCCGACCGTGCTGTTTCTCCACGGCGGCGACGAAAGCCTCGCCGCTGCTCTCGTCGGTGACGTCCAGCGCCAGGCCCATATGGTCCGCGCCTAAGCTGGCCGCAGCGGTTTCCGCCGCTTCGCCAGACAGATCGCCGATGGCGACATGCGCGCCGGCCCCGGAAAAAGCGCGGGCGGTGGCGAGCCCGATACCGCTCGCCCCGCCCGTGATGAGAACAATCTTGCCGGTGAAATCGATCATAGCGCCAAGAATGCGGCGCTAATCGTGGAAGATCAATCCTCCGCCGGCTTGGTGTGGAGCTGCACGTAATTCTGGATGCCCATGCGGCCGATCAGTTCCAGATGGGTTTCGAGGAAGTCGATATGCTCCTCCTCGCTCTCCAGGATATCGACCAGCAGCTCGCGGCTGACATAGTCGCGCACCTCCTCGCAATGCTTGATCGCGTCGCGCAGGTCGGGCACGCCGGCCAGCTCCAGCTTCAGGTCGCATTCGAGGACTTCTTTCACATCCTCGCCGATCAGCAGCTTGCCGAGATCCTGCAGGTTGGGCAGCCCTTCGAGGAACAGAATCCGTTCGATCAGCGCATCGGCATGCTTCATCTCGTCGATGGATTCCTCGTATTCCTTCTTCGCGAGGTACTCCATCCCCCAGTTGCGCAGCATACGCGAATGCAGGAAGTACTGGTTGATCGCCGTCAGCTCGTTGAACAGGATCTTGTTCAGATGCTGGATGACCTTCTTGTCGCCCTTCATGGCGGCCCTCTTGCGTTTGGTGATGCGGCAGAGGGGCATTATACACAAGCACACCCTTCCCGGCAAATGCGGGCGGACAAAATATCAATAAATTCAACGCCTAAGGGATAGTGATAATCACTTCCAAGGCAAGTGCGAGTTAATCGCCGCCGGCCATCGCCATCGCTGGCTGCATAAGGGTAGCGGTCGCCGCTTTCGCCTCGCCGAGCATCTCGCAGATGCTCTGCTTGCAGCGCCCGCATTGCGGCTGGCTGCCACAGGCGCGATACACCTTGCCGGCGGTCGTGGCGCCTTCGGCAATGGCGGTACGCACATGGCGTTCGGAGATCGCGTTGCAGATGCAGACATACATGGCGATTCGGGTCCCAGCGGGCACGTCTTCAGCGTGCGGACCCCGATCATATGATAAGAGTGCGAATGAGTGTCAACGAAAATGCGAATCGTTCGTATTGGTTGGCGCGCTCAGTAATTTCTGCGTTGGTGATCAGGCCGGCCAGGTGACGATGTGGTCTTCCAGGTCGTCCTCATCCACCAGCATTTCCGGGATGACGCGGCGGCGCACCGAAATACCGGCGGAATGCACGGTGCTGGCATCGCCGGAGACCAGCGGGTGCCAGTCTGGTAGCTCCTTGCCTTCATGCAGCAGCCGGTAGGCGCAGGTGGATGGCATCCAGGGCAGATGTTCCAGCTTGCCGGGCGACAGCACGACGCAGCCCGGCACCAGCCGGTTGCGGTTCTTGTAGTCGCGGCAGCGGCAGGTCTCGATGTTCAGCAGCTTGCAGGCGACATCGGTGTAATCGACGGCGCCGCTATCCTCGTCCAGCAGCTTCAGCAGGCAGCATTTCCCGCAGCCATCGCACAGCGATTCCCATTCGGCGCGGGTCATCTCCCGCAGGCTCTTGCGTTTCCAGAAGGGCAGGTCGGTTGTCATCGCCCCAGCATAGTCCCTGCCCCTTCAGGATGACAGGCACTAGCGTTTGCGGTTACTTTGTATGCGTTGTTTCTGATGGAGGGGCCGATGCGTCTTGCCGTGATCCTGCTGCTGGCATTTCCCGTCATGGCGGTCGCCGCGCCCGCCGAAGCCGCCAAACGCTTCACCGGTGCCGCCGCCCTTTCGGAGGCCGGCGCCTATATCTCCGCCAGCCTCGCCTATCCGAAAAGCTATTACGACCCGGGCCGGCTGGCGGTGCAGCTGGTGGAGGTCTATCGCGGCGCTTTCATGTCGAATGTCCGGTTCCGCCCCAGCCTTGGCCACCAGGTGGTGCTGAGCAAGGGGATGAACCAGCATGATGCGATGGAGGATGGCCAGTGCGCCGATTTCCGGCTGACGGTCGAGCGATTCAGCGCCAACAGCCTAGGTGCGCTTGCCGCCGGCGAAACCGGGCCGCTGGCCATCGACAGCATGGACACGATCTTCGGCAGTATCTGCCTGCGCAGCGCGCGCGATGTCACGGTCGATATCCAGAGCCTGCTGCTGGACCAGCCCTCCGAGGGGCGGGCCGCCTTCAACCGGCCGTTCGGCTTCGGCGGAGCAGGCGGCGACGAGGGGGGACGCTAAGGCTGGATTCCGGCCTTTTCCAGTTCCGGGCGCAGCCGGCCGGTGGCCCACAGGAAGAACATTCGGAAATCGCTGTACAGCGACCACAGCGGGTAGCGGAAGGTGGCCGGGCGGTTCCGCTCCACCCGGAAATGCGCGATCCAGGCGAAGAAGTAGCCGGCGATCAGCGCGGCCAGGAACAGCCAGCCCGTGCCGGTCAGAATGGCGGCGGCCAGCAGGAACAATCCCAGCCCGGTGCCCGCATAATGCAGCGCCCTTGTCGCGGGCTTCGCATGTTCGCGCAGATAGAAGGGCCAGAACTCATTATAGGTCCGGATCGGCGCTTCAGGATTCTGCATGACGCCTCCTCGTCATTTGCACTGCGGCTAATGTTGCAATGCAGCTGATGAAAGCGTATTTCAACCAGTCCAGACGTTAACACGCTTTTTTCACGGGAGTCCGGTTATGGGCTATAAGGTTGCGGTTGTCGGTGCCACGGGGGCTGTCGGGCATGAGATGCTCACTACCCTGGCCGAGCGTAACTTCCCGGCCGACGAGGTTGTCGCGCTCGCCTCGGAGCGTTCGGCCGGCCAGCAGGTGTCCTATGGTGAGGACACCGTGCTGAAAGTCCAGAATCTGGAGACTTTCGACTTCAAAGGCACCGATATCGCGCTGTTCTCGCCGGGGGCAAAAATCTCCGCCGTGCACGCCCCGCGTGCCGGCAAGGCGGGCGCCATCGTCATCGACAACACCTCCCAGTTCCGCATGGACCCGGATGTGCCGCTGATCGTGCCGGAGGTGAATCCGCAGGCGATTGCCGGCTACACCAAGCGCAACATCATCGCCAATCCGAACTGCTCCACCATCCAGATGGTGGTGGCGCTGAAGCCGTTGCACGACCGCTTCAAGATCAAGCGCGTCGTGGTCTCGACCTACCAGTCGGTGTCCGGCGGCGGCAAGGAGGCGATGGACGAGCTGTTCAACCAGACCCGTGCGGTCTATGTGAACGATACGATCAACAAGGAGGTCTTCACCAAGCAGATCGCCTTCAACGTGATCCCGCACATCGACATCTTCATGGATGACGGCTCGACCAAGGAAGAATGGAAGATGCGCGTCGAGACCAAGAAGATCCTCGACCCTTCCATTGAGGTGTTTGCCACCTGCGTGCGCGTGCCGGTGTTCATCGGCCATGCCGAGGCGGTCACCATCGAGACTGAGAAGCCGATCGACGAGAACGAGGCGCGCGCCATCCTGCAGAAGGCCCCGGGCGTCACCGTGGTCGATCACCGCGCCAATGAAGGCTATGTCACGCCGCAGGAAAGCGCCGGCGAGGATGCGGTCTATATCAGCCGTATCCGCAAGGACCCGACCGTGAAGAACGGTCTGGGCTTCTGGTGCGTGTCGGACAATCTGCGCAAGGGGGCGGCACTGAACGCCATCCAGATCGCCGAGACACTGATCGCCACGCATCTGCGCAAGGCCGCCTGATTACCGGCTGGCACCCAGACGCGAAAAGCCCCGCCAACTGGCGGGGCTTTTTTTGGTCTAGATAAGAATTCAGCCCGCGACCTTACAGGCCTTGCTGATTTCCTCATAGGCCTTGGTGAAGCCGCTCAGCGAGTAGGTGTCCGTGGTCTCGGTGCCGCGCGAGGACACGCCCTTGATGACCATGCTGGAGCCCTTTTTCATGGCGTCCACAAGCTGCTTGTCTTCCTGCGCGGTGGCGGCCCAGGCGTGGTCATCGACGGTGAACAGACGGTAGGTCGTGCCGCCGATATTCACGCTGATCTCGCTGCCTTCTTTGTACTGATAGCCGGCGATCACGCTGACCACGCCGACCGACTTCTTGGAGGGGCGGTGCGTCACCAGCGTGTAGATCTTGCCGCGCCTTGTGTAATCGCCCTCATCCTTGGTCGGCTCGCTGACCATGTAGCACACGATCCCGCCATTCTCCTGATAGGTGAAGGCGCTCCAGGCGTTGTAGGTGCCGATCTGCTTGGGCTGCTGGGCACTGGCCTGGCCGGTCGCTGCGGGCAGGGACGCCAGGGACAGGAAGGCTGTCCAGAGGGCGAGGCGAAAGAGCGGGGAGATGCGAATCGACTTCATCATGTCGGTAACCTAAGCGAGAGCCCTATGCCCTGCCAACCCAGGATTGCCCCGGTTGGCCGTCAATTTGATGCCAGCTGGCTTCTAGGCGGCAAATCGAACTTTTTTGAGGCGGCCGGTAATCCGGCAACGCCACCGCCCCCGTATAAGTTTTCATGCAGGGACAAATTGACATCAGTCTGAAGCTTCGACGCGACCGCTCGCCGGCCAGCCCTGCCTTGTCCTGCTTTGTGGTTCCCTCGCTTGCAGGGATGGGCGGAAACCCCCTACATAAGGGG
Organism: Oceanibaculum indicum P24; assembly: GCF_000299935.1. Classification (NCBI taxonomy): domain Bacteria; kingdom Pseudomonadati; phylum Pseudomonadota; class Alphaproteobacteria; order Rhodospirillales; family Oceanibaculaceae; genus Oceanibaculum; species Oceanibaculum indicum. The sequence continues at coordinate 22,580 of NZ_AMRL01000005.1, forward strand.
GCGGGCGTGGCACGGCCCGCAAAAGGGGGCGGCGAAGCCGGATCGATGTCGGTAAAGACCCAGGAAGAACTCTTGATCGCCGTCGGGCGCAATCGTGACAGGGATGCGTTTGCGGCGCTGTTCTCGCATTTCGCGCCCCGGCTGAAATCTTTCCTGATGCGCCAGGGGACGGCGCCGGAAGGTGTCGAGGAACTCGTCCAGGAAGCCATGCTGATGGTTTGGCGCCGCGCCGAGACTTTTGATCCGTCGCAGGCCAGCGCCAGCACCTGGATATTCACCATCGCCCGCAACAAGCGGATTGATGCCCTGCGCCGCACGCGGCGGCCGGAACTCGACCCGGAAGACCCGGCGCTTGTGCCCAGCGCCCCGGCCGCTGCTGACGATGTGGTGTTCGAGACCCAGCGCGACGCGGTCGTGAAACAGGCCCTGAAGACCCTGCCGCCAGAACAGGCGGACCTGTTGCGCCTTGCCTATTTCGAGGACAAGTCGCACGGCACGATAGCGGCCGAGAGCGGTATCCCAATCGGGACGGTGAAGTCGCGTATCCGACTTGCCCTGGCGAAGCTGCGCCAGAGCCTAGCAAGTGAGTTGATGTGATGATGTTTCATGTAAGCGAAGAACATCTGATGGATTATGCGGCGGGCACGGCGAGCGAGCCGGTCAGCCTGCTGGTTGCAACCCATCTGGCATTGTGCCCGGAGTGCCGGGCCAAGGTGGCCGATTACGAGCGTATCGGTGGCGCGATGCTGGCGGACAGCAAGCCGGCCGACCTGACCGATGCGGCGTTGGACGCGGTGCTGGCCCGGCTCGACGAGGAGCCTGCCGATCTGCCCGCGCATAAGCCGGCAGTTCGCTATGACGAGACGACGCAGCGGATCCTGCCGGAGCCGCTGCGCTCCTATCTTGGCGATAATCTGAGCGCACTGCCCTGGCGCAACGTGACCCGGTCGCTGCAGGAGATCGAGCTGCCGATTGGCGACAGCGGCTACCGTACCCGTCTGCTGCGTATCAAGGCGGGGCAGGCGATGCCGGAACATACGCACGGCGGCAGCGAGATGACGCTGGTGCTGGCGGGCGGCTTCTCGGACGACACGGGTCATTACGGGCGCGGCGATGTCTCGATTGCCGATGATGAGCTGGTGCACACGCCGGTGGCCGATGCCGGCGAGGATTGCATCTGCCTTGCCGTCACGGATGCGCCGCTGAAGCTGACCGGTCCGGTGGGGCGGATCATCAACCTCTTCATGCGCTATTAATTTCGCTATCAGTTTCCGGCGCGGGCCAACAGTTCCTCGACCTTCGGCAGGATGCGCCCGACCACCTCGGCGACTCCTTGCTCGTTAGGGTGGATGCCGTCCGGCTGGTTCAGCGATGGCTCCGTCGCCACCCCATCCAGGAAGAAGGGGTAGAACACCACGTCGTGCTTCTCGGCGAGGCGGTGGTAGGCGGCGTGGAAGGCCTCGGTATAGTCGCGCCCGAAATTGGGCGGGGCGTGCATGCCGGCCAGCAGCACGGGAATATTTTCCTGCTTCAGCCGGGTCAGGATGGCATCGAGGTTGGCGTAGAGCTGTTCGACCGGCTGGCCGCGCAGCCCGTCATTCGCCCCCAGCTCGACGATGGCGGCATCCGGCTTTTCGGCCAGCGCCCAGTCCAGGCGGGCGAGGCCGCCGGTCGAGGTGTCGCCGGACATGCCGGCATTCACCACCCGCACCTGCTTTCCGGCAGTACGCAGGGTTTCTTCCAGCTGCGCCGGGAAGCTCTTGCCGTCGGGCAGGCCATAGCCCGCCATCAGGCTGTCGCCCAGGCCCAGGATGACGGTCTCCGCCCGCGCCGCCGTGCTGGTGAACAGCAGGGCGGCCAGCAGCGCTGGTATGATCAGTCCGTTGAATATCTTGCGCAGCGGGCCATATCCGGATTGGGCCTGCCGCACTGCAGCAGCCCGGCGGTTTCCACAATCAGTCCCGGCAACAGCGCAGGCTTGCGACATGACAGCGCCCTCTTCCTCGGCTTCGGACTCGTCGCGCGATCCGATCATTCAGCTCGACGATGTGCGCCTTAACTTGAGAAGCGGGGCGGGCGAGGTCAACATCCTGCGCGGAATTGACCTCACCATCGCAGCGGGCGAGACGGTCAGCATTGTCGGTCCGTCCGGGGCCGGAAAATCCTCGCTGATGATGCTGATGGCGGGGCTGGAGCGCGCGACCGGCGGCTCGATCCGCGTTGCCGGCCATGATCTGGGCGGCATGAACGAGGACCGGCTGGCGCTGTTCCGCCGCGCCCATGTCGGGATCGTGTTCCAGGCCTTCCGGCTGGTGCCGACCATGAGCGCACTGGAGAATGTCGCCATACCGCTGGAACTGGCCGGGGCGGCAGATGCGTTCGACCGGGCGGCGGAAGGTCTTGAGGCGGTCGGCCTCGGCCATCGTACCGGCCATTATCCCGATCAGCTGTCCGGTGGTGAGCAGCAGCGCGTGGCGCTGGCTCGCGCTTTCGTTGCCGGCCCGTCGCTGCTGCTGGCGGACGAGCCGACCGGCAATCTGGACGGCCATACCGGCGAGCAGGTCATCGAACTGATGTTCGACCTGAAGCGCCGCTTCGGCACCACGCTGGTTCTCATCACCCACGACCTTGATCTTGCGCGGCGCTGCCAGCGCACCATCCATCTTTCGGACGGCCGCATCGTCTCCGACGAGCGCGCGGGCGAGGCCAGCCTCGCCGCTGCGGCCGGGGGCTGATATGCCAGTTTGGGGGATGCCAGTCTGGTTGCGCTTTGCCCGGCGCGAGCTGCGCGGCGGGCTGAAAGGCTTCCGCATCTTCCTCGCCTGCCTGATGCTGGGCGTGGCGGCGATTGCCGGTGTCGGCTCCGTCTCCGAATCGCTGCTGGCCGGCCTGCGCGCCGATGCCAGCCAGATCCTGGGCGGCAGTGTCGATGTCGAATCGGTGCACCGGCCGATCACGCCGGAGGCGCTGGCCTATCTGCAAACGCAAGGACGATTGTCGCATGTCGCCGACATGCGGGCGATGGCGCGCAATCCGAACGGTGACCAGCGCTCGCTCTCCGAACTGAAGGCGGTGGACGGCGCCTATCCGCTCATCGGCGCCATGGAACTCGACCCCGCCGTGCCGCTGGAAGAGGCGCTCGCCAATCGCGGCGGCGTCTGGGGGGCGGTCATCGAACCCAATTTGCTCGACCGTCTGGGACTTGCTCTGGGTGACAGGCTCCGCGTCGGCGAGCTGGATGTCGAGGTGCGGGCCACGATCCTGCGCGAGCCGGACCGCGCGGTCAGCTTCGCCAGCTTCGGGCCGCGTGTGATGATCGCCCGCGACGCGCTGGAGGCGACCGGCCTTATCCAGCCTGGCACGCTGATCGACTATCATTACCGCCTCGTGCTGCCTGCCGGCACCGACCATGCCGCCTGGATGCGGGACTTCCGCGACCGCTATGCCGCCGAGAATGGCTGGCGCGTGCGCGGCCTGAGCGAAGCGGCGCCGGGCCTGCGGCGCTTCATCGACCGGGTGGCGCAGTTCCTGACGCTGGTCGGGCTGACCGCGCTGCTGGTCGGCGGCGTCGGCGTCGGCAATGCGGTGAAGAGCTATCTGGACGGCAAATCCACCACCATCGCCACGCTGAAATGCCTGGGTGCCGAAGGCGCGGTGGTGTTCCGCACCTACCTGTCGCTGGTCATGATCCTGGCGCTGGCCGGAATCGCCGCCGGGCTGGTGCTGGGCGCGGCGCTGCCCTATGCTGCGGCGGCGGTGCTGAACCAGCTGATCCCGGTGCAGGTGGCGCCGGCACTCTATGCCGGTCCGCTGGCGCTCGCCGGCCTGTTCGGCCTGCTGACGGCGCTGGCCTTCTCGCTCTGGCCGCTGGCGAAGGCGAAGGACATCCGCCCGGCGGGCCTGTTCCGCCAGCTGGTCAGCGGCGAGGGCGGCCGGGTCGGCCTGCCCTATATCCTGGCGCTCGGCCTGTCGGCGGTGGCTTTGGCGGCGCTTGCCATCTTCTCCTCCAATGAGCGGGTGCTGGCCGGCTGGTTCGTGCTTGGCGCCATCGGTGCCGTCCTCATCTTCCTGGGGGCGGCGCGTCTGCTGATGCTGGGCGTCGCGGCGGCGGGGCGTCCGCGCCAGCCGACGCTGCGGCTGGCGCTGGCCAATCTGCACCGGCCGGGCGCGCCGACCGCCAGCATTGCGCTTTCGCTGGGGCTGGGCATCACCGTGCTGGTCGCGGTGGCGCTGACCCAGGCCAATATGGCGCGGCAGGTGACCGAGCAGTTGCCGGAGCAGGCACCCAGCTATTTCTTCATCGATATCCAGCCGAACCAGATCGACCGCTTCCAGCAGACCGTCGATGCGGTGCCGGGCATCAGCAAGGTCGAACGGACGCCGATGGTGCGCGGCCGCGTCTCTGCCATCAATGGCGTGCCTTCCGACCAGGTGACCGTCGATCCGGAGGTGCGCTGGGTGCTGCGCGGCGACCGTGGCCTGACCTATGCCGCCGCCCCGCCGCCGGGAACGCAGATCGTCGCCGGCGACTGGTGGCCGGAGGATTACAAGGGGCCGCCGCTGATCTCCTTCGATGCGGAGATCGCCGCCGGCATGGGCATCGGCATCGGCGACACGCTGACGATCAATGTGCTGGGCCGGGACATCACCGCGACCATCGGCAATCTGCGCCGGATCGACTGGGGCAATCTGTCGATCAACTTCGTCATCATCTTCGCGCCGGGCACGATGGAGGCTGCACCCCATACCATCATCGCCACGGTGAACACCGATGGTCCGGCGGCCGAGGAGGCGGTGCAGCGCGCCGTCACCGACGAGCTGCCGAATGTGAATGCGATCCGCGTGAAGGACGCGCTGGAGGCCGCGAACCAGATTCTGGAGGCGGTCGGGCAGGCGGTGCGGATCACCGCCTCGGTCGCCATCCTCGCCGGCACGCTGGTGCTGGGTGGGGCGGTGGTCGCCGGCCATCACCGCCGGGTCTATGACGCGGTGGTGCTGAAGGTGCTGGGGGCGACGCGGCGCGACGTGCTGGCGGCCTTCCTGCTGGAATACGGCCTGCTGGGAGCGATGGTGGCGCTGATCGCCTCTGTCGTCGGCACCATCGTCGCCTGGGCGGTGCTGGTCTTCGTCATGCGTTCCGACTTCGTGTTCGCGCCCGGTGTCGTGATTTGGACATCATTGCTGTGTACGGTCATTACCGTCGCACTGGGTCTTGCCGGGACCTGGCGGGCGCTGGGCCAGAAGGCGGCCCCGCTGCTGCGCAACGAATAAGGGAGGCGGACATGCGCGTTCTGATACTGGCGGCCCTGCTTCTGACAGCTGCTGTCCCGCAGGCGCGCGCCGAGGAACCTTCCGGCAATCCGGTGGAGACGCTGCGCGAAGGGATGACGAAGGCGGTCGAGGCCCTGCGCGATCTTGCCGAGGAAGTGCAGCGCTATGGCGTCCCCTATTTCGACAAGGACGGCAACATCGTCATTCCGCGCAAGGTGCCGGATGAGGGTGTGCCCGATACCGCCGATACAGGGCAAGCGGAGGCCCGCTCGATCACACTCTGATCTGATCGCTGTCACCATTTTTTCTTAAAAAACAGTCAATTGTCTGCATTTTCCGGTTGCGATATGCTGCCCGCCATCATTGGTTTGAGGGCGGAAATCATCATGTCGCAGCAGAATTTCGAGAGCCTGAAGAAGAGTGTCGAAGCCGATCCGGCACTGGTCCAGAAACTGTCCGGCGTGAAGGAAGTGGGCGATGTCGCAGAGTTTCTGGCCGGCGTTGCCGCGCAGAAGGGCATTGCGCTGAATGCTGATCAGATCAAGGCACAGATGACGGCCAGCAAGGCCGGCCCGGACGACGAGCTCGACGATGCAGCACTGGAAGCGGTGTCCGGCGGCGGCTCGCCCTATTGCATGTTCACCAAGGGCTGCTACTGCATTTTCACCAAGTGACGGTAGGCCAAAAAAGCCGACAGGGAGGAAGGTAATGGCAAATCAGGCATTCGAGGCGCTGAAGGCAGCCGTGAAGTCGGACAAGGCACTGCTCGACAAGCTGTCCGGTCATAAGGAAATGGGCGACGCCGCCGAGGCGCTGGCCGGCATCGCCAAATCGAAGGGCATCGATATCTCCGCCGAGCAGATCAAGGCGCAGATGACGGCCAGCAAGGCCGGCCCGGATGACGAGCTGGACGATGCCGCGCTGGAAGCGGTGTCCGGCGGCGGCTCGCCCTACTGCATGACCACCAAGGGCTGCTATTGCATGTGCACCGGCAAGTTCACCGAAAACTGGTTCTGAGCCCGTATTTCCTTGCCGCCTGAGTGACAAAGCCGTTCGAGGATATCCTCCGGCCGCTGTGCGACAGTGCGCTGGAGGAGTTTAATCTGGCCACGGAAGTGTCGGGGGTGGACGCGACAGTCGGGCGGGTGGTGTGCGAGGGCCTGCGTCCCTTCCTGCTGGAACGGCTGTGCACCCTTGCAGCGCCGGTTCTGTTCGCGGCGTTCGACAAGGCCCGTCCCGCGCCGCCGCCAATCTCTCTCCTGCTCGACGAACCGCCGGAGGATGTGTCCCGCACCACCTACGCAGCCTTTGCCGCTGGCATGGAAGCTGGCGGCCTTGATGATTTGCGGTGTTTTTACCCCGGCCTCGACACGGCGCTGACCCTTCTCATCGAGCATCATTCCGCCACCGCGCTGGAGCTGGCGGTGCGGCTGCAGGCGGATCGCGCCGCCTTGCGCGGCTTCATGCCAGGCTGGGCGGAAGGCGTGCCGGCGCTTTCGTCTATCGGGTTCGGTCTGTCCGATCCGCATGCGCAGGGGCGCATGGTTGCCAGTATCGACTTCGCGGACGGTACCAAGCTGGCCTACAAGCCACGCTCGCTGGCGGCGGAGGCCGGATTCGCCGGTGTGCTGCGCTGGCTGGCGGTGCGCAATCCCGCCTTGCCGGATCAGCGCCTGCCGCGCGTGCTGGATCGCGGCACGCATGGCTGGATGGAATGGGTCACCCCCGCCGATAGCCGCGACGAAGGCGAGGTGGCGGCATTCTACCGCCGACTCGGCATGCTGATGGCGGTGCTTGGCCTGATGCGCGGCACCGATATCCATTCCGAGAACCTGATCGCGGCGGGCGCCTATCCGGTCATCGTCGATCTGGAATGCCTGCTGGCGCCGGACGCGATGCCAGACTGGCTGAAACGCCTGTCCGACCCGCCGCCCTTCATGGAGAGCGGGCTGCTGCCCTTCCTGCTGCCGCTGGGTGAGGGGCAGTGGCGCAATATCGGTTCCGGCGGGCCGCCGCTGCCGCCGGTGCCGCTGCCGGATCACGGCTTCCGTCATACTGGCACCGACTGGATTCGCCGCGCGGACATTCTGCGCCAGCCGGAGGAACCTTGCCTGCCGCGCCTTGGCGGCGCGGAGCAGGATATACGCGCGCATCTGCCGGCATTGCAGGAAGGCTACCGGCAGGCGTTGGAGGCAATGCTGGCGCAGCGCGCCGATTTTCTCGCTGAAGATGGGCCGCTGGCCGGTTTTGCCGATGCGCGCTGCCGTTTCGTCGCACTGCCGACGGACTCCTACCGACGGCTGCTGGTCCGGCTGCGCGAGCCGGACATGATGGCCATGCCCGACGCGGTGGAGCGGCAGGCGGCGCGCATCGCCCGTCCGGCCCTGCCGGGTATCGCGGAGGCCGACTGGCAACGGCTGCTGGCGGCAGAGGCGGCGGCGCTCGGCCGGGGAGATGTGCCGGCCTTCCTGTTCAGCCCGTCCGAGGGCATCCTCTCCGAATCCGCTGGCGCGCCGGTCGGAAGGCTGGGCGACCGGTCGCCGCTGGAGGCGGCAAGGCAGGCCATAGGGGGGCTGGACGAAAAGACGTTGGCGCGACACACGGCCATCCTGCGCGGCGCCTTTGCCCCCACGCCTCTGCCTGTGGAGGGCGATCTGCTGGACCGGCTGGCGGGGTGGCTGGCGGCGGGAGCGATTCCGCGCGGCGATGGCGGGGTGGACTGGCTGCGCCCGCATGAGGAATTGCCGATTTCGTTTCGCGTCGCCGGCCACGGCCTCTACCACGGCAGTGCCGGTATCGCGCTGGCGCTGGTGGCGGCTGGCCGGCACCGGGGGCGGTCTGACTGGCTGAACCTTGCGGCCAAGGCGCTGCTGCCACTGCGCCATCTCGCGGCGGATGGGACAGCGCAATCGCTGGCGCAGGCGTTCGGTGCCGGTCATGCGGTCGGCCTGGGCGGCATGATCGCCGCGCTGGTCTGGGCCGGCGATCTGCTGGAAGAACCCGGTTATGTCGCGAATGCGCAGGCACTGGCGGACCGGTTGGGTGATCCGGCGGCGGTCTCCTCCTTCGACTTCTATGACGGTATCGCCGGGCTGTTACCGGCGCTGCACCTGCTGGCACGCCGGACCGGGAATGCCGCGCTGCCCATGCTGATGGCGCGCTGGGCGGACCGGCTGCTCGCCTTGGCGACGGAAGATGAGGACGCACTTCTCTGGCGTCCCCGGCGCGGTCAGCCGGTGGCGGGGCTGGCGCATGGCCAGTCCGGCATGGCGGTGGCGCTGGCCTCTGCCTTCAACGCGACGGGACAGCAGCGCTATCTCGCGGCGGCACAGGCCGCCCTGCTACCGGAGGACCGGCTGTTCAATGCCGATACGGGCAACTGGCCGGACCCCAACGGGAAAGGTCGCCCTTCGACCGCCTGGTGCCATGGCGCGCCGGGTGTGGCGCTGGCGCGCGCGGCGTTGCTGAGGCTGGCGCCGGAGGGCTTCGCGGAGCGCCGGACGGAGCTGGCACGGGCGCTCGCAACCACCGCTGCCGATCCCGCCGGGGAAGCCGGCGATCTGTGTTGCGGGCTGGCTGGCCGGTTGTCCGTGCTCGGGCTGGCCGGGGTGGAGGATACGGCGCTGGCGGAAGCGGCCCGGCTGCGCTGGTCCGGTGACAGGCCGGGCCTGTGGAGCGACGCGCTGCCCTTCGCGGCGCCCGACCCCTGCCTGTTCAAGGGCGTGGCGGGGATCGTCCTGGCGCTGGTGCAGGCGGAGGTGCCGAAACTGGCGCCGCCCGTCCTGCTCCCCGCGCTGGGTTAGAGAACCGGCATCGGCTCCTCGTTCAGGATCGCCTCGATGCCCTTCAGCACCGTGTCCGACAGGGCAACATCGGCGCTGCCGATATTCTCGGCCAGCTGCTCGACGCTGGTGGAGCCAATGATGTTCGCGGTCACGAAGGGCCGGCTGTTCACATAGGCCAGTGCCATATGCGTCGGGCTGAGGCCGTTTTCCTTTGCCAGCGCCACCAGCTTCTCGGTCACCGCCATCGGCTTCGGCGCGATATAACGGCCATAGCGCGAGAAATACCGGTCCATGCGCGAGCCCTGCGGAATCGCACCGCCGAGATATTTGCCGCTGAGCGCACCCATGGCGAGCGGCGAGAAGGCGAGCAGCCCGACATTCTCATGGATCGCCATTTCCGACAGGCCGATCTCGAACGGCCGGTAGAGCAGGCTGTAGGCATTCTGGATGCTGACAACGCGCGGCAGGTTCAGCTGCTCTGCGGCGCGCAGAAAGGCATGCACGCCCCAGGGCGTCTCGTTCGACAGGCCGACGGCGCGCACCTTGCCGGCTTTCACGATCTCGGCCAGCGCCTCCAGCGTCTCCTCGATCGGGGTGGCGCCGGGCGATTCCTTGTGGACATAGCCGAACTGGCCGGCGGTGTTGGTCTGCCGGTCGGCCCAGTGCAGCTGGTACAGATCGACATAGTCGGTCTTCAGCCGGCGCAGCGAATCGTCGATGGCCTGATGGATATTCTTGCGGTCCAGCTTCGCCTGGCCGCCCCTTATATGCTCAAAGCCCTTGCGGCTGGCGCCCACCACCTTCGTCGCCAGCACGAACTTGTCGCGGTTCTTGCGGGCGGTGATCCAGTTGCCGACGATTTCCTCGGTGGCACCATAGGTCTTGCCGCTGGGCGGCACCGGATACATTTCCGCCGTGTCGATGAAGGTCACGCCGTGATCCAGCGCGTAATCGAGCTGGGTATGCCCCTCGGCCTCGGTGTTCTGTTCACCGAAAGTCATGGTGCCGAGGCAGATGACGCTGACCTCGATGTCGGTACGGCCAAGGCGGCGCTTTTCCATGGCGGATGGTCTCCTCACGGGATGAAGGCTGGCACGTCGGTACGGAAGGTCCGGCGCGGTAAGTCGGTATCCGGTATAGCGGCCTGAGGGCGGGTTGCAAGCGCCGAGAAAGCGGCGCGCCCTTAAATCGGCCTTCTGCGGTCCTATATCTATTGAAGCCGTGGAGCAATTCGCCTACATCAGATGCAGTTTGCGTCCACCGCATAGCAGAGGGAAGCGATGGATACTCAAAAGCAGTATATGAACCGGGCGGAAGCACTTTCGGCGGACATCGATGCCGGGCTTCGCGCCCATATGCTCAAGGTTTACAACTACATGGCCAGCGGCCTGGCGCTGACGGGTATCGTCGCCTACGCCGTCGCGCAGATGGCCGTGGAGAGCTGGAGCCCGCTGGCACTGACCGATCTGGGCATGACGCTGTATGCCTCGCCGCTGAAGTGGGTGGTGATGCTGGCGCCGCTGGCCTTCGTGTTCGGCCTGTCGATGGGCATCAACCGCATGTCCTACGCCACGGCGCAGATGGTGTTCTGGGCCTACGCGGCCGTGATGGGTCTGTCGCTGTCCTCGATCCTGCTGGTCTTCACCGGCGAGAGCGTGGCGCGCGTGTTCTTCATCACCGCCGGCATGTTCGCCGCGACCAGCCTGTACGGCTACACCACGAAGCGTGACCTGTCGCGCCTCGGCTCCTTCATGTTCATGGGGCTGATCGGCATCATCATCGCGTCGGTGGTCAACATCTTCGTCGGTTCGACGGCGCTGCAGTTCGCCATCTCGGTGATCGGCGTCATCGTGTTCACCGGCCTGACCGCCTGGGACACGCAGCGCATCAAGGAACTGTATGTCGAGCTGGACGGCAGCGAGATCGCCGGCAAGAAGGCGCTGATGGGCGCGCTGTCGCTGTACCTGAACTTCATCAACATGTTCGTCATGTTGCTGCAGCTGTTCGGTACGCAGCGCGAGTAGCAGACCGCCCAATAAGACGAATGGGAAGGGGCCGTCCGGATATCCGGGCGGCCTCCTCTTTTCGGGCGGTGCTCAGAGGCTGTCGATGAAGCGCGCCAGCTTCAGGTCGCGCGCGCTGATCCCGCCGGCATCATGCGTCGTCAGCGTAATCTCCACCCGGTTATAGACGTTCGACCATTCCGGGTGATGATCCAGCTTCTCGGCCATCAGGGCGATTCTTGCCATGAAGCCGAAAGCCTGATTGAAATCGGCGAATTTGAAGCTGCGGGCGATTGCGGATCGCCCCTCAACCCGCCGCCATCCCGCCAGTTCCTTCAACGCCGCGTCGATTTCCGTATCCGTCAGTCGCTGTACCATCCGAAAAGACCTCCATGGCTGCTTCCAAACTCCTGAAATTCCCCGTCGGCGCCAGCTTGGCGGCCCAGCCCGGGCGCGCTATCGTCGATCACATGAAGACACCGATCCACACCACGGCACCCAGCCTTGAGGATATCGAGGAGATGGCCCTGGCCGCGCTGCAGGTCATCCCCGATCCGCTGCGCCAGCATGTGCGCGATGTGCTACTGCGGATCGAGGATTTCCCCGACGAGGATACCGAACTGGAGATGGGGGTGGAAACGCCCTTCGATCTGCTGGGCCTCTATCGCGGCGTGGCGATGACCAACCGCAGCCTGCTGGACGTGCCGCAGGATGTGGACATGATCTTCCTCTACCGCCGGCCGATCCTGGATTACTGGTGCGAGACCGGCGAGGATCTGCAGGACATCGTGCGCCATGTGCTGATCCATGAGATCGGCCATCATTTCGGCTATTCCGACGAGGATATGGAAGCCATTGAGGAGCAGGACTGAGGGGCGCTCTCGCGCTTTTCTGGCGAGACGACCGTTTTCCTGCCATGCTTTGCCTCTATCTCATGAGGCATGACGCGCTTGGTCCAATCCCGCTCCTGCCATTGTCTGCTGCTGGTCCTGCTGGCGCTTGGCCTGCTGCTGCCGTCCCGCGCGGCGCGGGCGGAGATTCCCGTCGATCTGCAGCTCGTGCTCGCCATCGACGCTTCCTCCTCGGTCGATTTCGACGAATTCAACCTGATGGCCAACGGTCTGGCGCACGCCTTCCGCGACGAGCGCGTGAAGCAGGCCATCTCCAGCGGCGCGCTGGGGGCGATTGCCGTCACGGTGGTGCAATGGGCCAGCGCGGGCACCAACGCCCAGCATGTCTCCGTGCCCTGGCAGCTGGTCGATAGTCCGGCAGCCTCCGAGGCACTTGCCGATACGCTGCAGATGATGCCGCGCGATGTGGATGGCGGCGGTACCTCCATCGGCAATGCCATCCGTTATGCGTCACGGCAGTTCCCGGCCGGCCCCTATCGCGGGCTGCGGCAGGTGATCGACGTGTCGGGGGATGGCATCGACAATGGCGTCGATCCGGTGCGCGAGGCACGCGACGAGGCGGTCGGGCAGGGCATCACCGTGAATGGCCTTGCCATTCTGAACGAGGAAAAGAATCTCGACCGGCACTATCAGGATTATGTCATCGGCGGGCCCGGTGCTTTCGTCATCGATGCCGCCGACTATGCCGACTTCTCCCGCGCCATCCTGCAGAAGCTGATCCGCGAGATCAGCGACGTGCCCATCGCCCGGAATGATCGGGTGCCTGCCGCTATCCTGGCCGCGCGCTAGATCTTGCTGAGCGGGAAATAGCGCGTCAGCAGGAAGGGTGTCTCCCGGCTGTCCTGGCGGAACAGGGCGACCGCCTCAACGCGCAACGGCTCGGCTGCGAAACGCGCCACCATCGGCTCCAGCGCCTGACGGAAGGCGGCTCGCTCAGCCTCGTCGGGCAGGCGGCAGGTCAGCGTCAGGTGGAAGCGGAACTGGTCCATCACATAGGGATAGCCCCAGCGCACCAGCATCTCTTCCTGCCGGTCGCTCAGCCCGGCGGCGCGCCGCTTCGCCAGCTCCGATTCCGTGGCCGGCGCGCGGAAACGGTCAAGCGCGGTAACGGCGGCGGCGGCCAGCGTGTCGATCTCCGGCGATGGCGTGGCGCATTGCAGGGCCAGGAAGCCCGACAGCTCCTTCAGCACCAGCGGTGGCGCGATAAAGGGGCGCAGCTGTGCGGCGAACCGCCCGACGCTGCTGACAAGCTGCGCCTCCGTCGCCTTGGGATGCAGCCGGAAGGGCGGCTTCAGCGTGCCGTGGAAGCCGTAATGCCGGGCATCGCTGGTGACGTTGGCGAGGCGCGCCGGCGTGACGCCGGCCACCGCCGGCTGTTCGCGCAGCGCGCCGCTGACGGCATCGCGCCCCAGCCAGCGGCAGCCGAAACGGTACAGGTCACTGTCCTCGGGCGGGCAGTAATACAGGGCGTAGCGGGGATCGCTCATGTGGGGCGGGTCTTCAGTCTGTGGAATTGTGCCTGGGCGACGCCGGCCAGCACCACCAGCCCACCGATGATCTGGCCGGTGGTCGGGATGGCGCCGATCAGCATCGAGATAAGCACGGCGAAGATCGGCAGCAAGTTCATATAGAGGGCAGCCACCGGCACGCCGACGATGCCAATGCCGCTATGCCACAGGAAGGTGCCGAACAGGGTGGGCAGCAGCGCCACATAGATGAGGCCGACCACGATGGTCAGCGGCGGCAGCGCGTCGGGCAGCTGGGCGATGCCGGCGAGGCAGAGCAGGGGATAGAGCAGCACCATGCCGGTGCCCGCCGCCGTCATGGTGAAGCCGGTGATCTGCAGCTGCGAATAGCCGGCCAGCCAGCGCTGTGCGAAGACCGAATAGCTGCTCCAGCAGATCATGCCGCAGACCAGCAGCACCTCGCCCAGCACCGGCACGCGGTGATCCTGGCCCGGCCCCGCTGGCTCGCGGCTGAACACGGCGATCAGCCCGCCGGTGACGGCGAAGGCCATGGCCAGCCACATTTCCCGGCCGGGACGGGTGCCGCTGATGATCCAGTTCACCAGCGTCGCCACGACGGGCGAGCAGGTGGCGATGATGGCCGCGGAGATCGGTCCGGCGAAATAGATGCCCGAGGAATAGAACAGCGCGAAGCCCAGCACGCCGGGGATGCCCAGGATTGCGATCCGGCGCAGTGGAAAGCGCGCCGGGATGCCGGCATCTGCCTCTGCATCCTTCGGCGGGGCGGGGCGGAAGGGCTGCGCCGTCGAGAGGGTGAGCCAGCACATCGCCACCGGAATCAGGATCAGGTAGCGGAACAGCGCCACGGTCCAGACATCCAGCGTGCCCAGCAGCACATCCAGCACCGGGATGTGCGATCCCCACAGGATTGCCACGCCCAGCAGCAGCATGTTGGCAAACAGAACGCGGCCGAGCGGAAGGTCCGCCCGGCCGCTGCCTGTCACCGGATTTGGGGTTTCGGTCACGTCCCCCGGATCATTTCATCGTCGGCATGATGAATTCGGCGCCGGAGCGGATGCCGGTCGGCCAGCGCTGGGTGATCGCCTTCATGCGGGTGTAGAAGCGCACGCCTTCCGGCCCGTGCATGTGGTGATCGCCGAACAGCGAGCGCTTCCAGCCGCCGAAGGAATGGAAGGCCATCGGCACCGGGATCGGCACATTGATGCCCACCATGCCGACCTTGATCTGGCTGGCGAATTCGCGCGCGGCATCGCCATCGCGGGTGAAGATCGCGGTTCCGTTGCCGAATTCATGGTCGTTGACCATCTTCACCGCGCTTTCATAGTCCGGCGCGCGCACGACGGAGAGGACAGGGCCGAAAATCTCCTCCTTGTAGATCGTCATGTCGGTGGTGACATTGTCGAACAGGCAGCCGCCCATGAAGAAGCCGTTCTCATAGCCCTGCAGCTTCAGGTCGCGGCCATCGACCACCAGCTTGGCACCTTCCTTCACGCCCTGATCGACATAGCCGCGCACCTTCTCCAGATGCTGGCGGGTGACCAGCGGCCCCATCTCCACTTCCTTGTCCATGCCGGGGCCGACCTTCAGCGAGCGCACCTTCGGCGTCAGCCGGTCGATCAGCGCATCGCCCACCTTGTCGCCGATGGCGACGGCGACGGAGACCGCCATGCAGCGCTCACCGGCGGAGCCGTAGCCCGCGCCCATCAGCGCGTCTGTCGCCTGGTCGAGATCGGCGTCGGGCATGACAATCATGTGGTTCTTCGCGCCGCCCAGCGCCTGCACGCGCTTATTGTGCGCGGTGCCGGTGTGATAGACATATTCGGCGATCGGGGTGGAGCCGACGAAGCTGACCGCCTCGATGCCCGGATGGGTGAGGATCGCGTCCACCGCCTGCTTGTCGCCGTGCACGACGTTGAACACGCCGTCCGGCAGGCCCGCTTCCTTCAGCAGCTCGGCCAGGATCAGACCGGCCGAGGGATCGCGCTCCGACGGCTTCAGGATGAAGGTGTTGCCGCAGGCAATCGCCACCGGGAACATCCACATCGGCACCATGGCCGGGAAATTGAACGGGGTGATGCCGGCGACCACGCCCAGCGGCTGGCGGATGGTCCAGGCGTCGATGCCGCCACCCACCTGCTCGGTATATTCGCCCTTCAGCAGCTGCGGAATGCCGCAGGCGAACTCGACCACTTCCAGGCCGCGCGTCACCTCGCCCTGCGCGTCGGGGAAGGTCTTGCCATGCTCCGCGGTGATCGCGGCGGCAAGCCGGTCCATGTTCTTCTCGATCAGTTCCTTGAACTTGAACATGACGCGCGCGCGGCGCAGCGGCGTGGCGGCGGCCCATGCCGGGAAGGCGGCCTGCGCGGCTGCGACGACCTTGTTCACCTCGGCCGGGGTGGCCAGCGGCACGCGGGCCTGCACCTCACCGGTCGCCGGGTTGAACACGTCGCTGAACCGGCCGCTCGTGCCGTCCAGCGGTGCGCCGTTCACATAATGCTGCAGCGTCTTGGTCATGGGGGTTCCTCCGAGTTGTCGTGACGCCGGGTCCGATCCGGGGATCGCCCTGCGGCCTGCCTGTTTGACTGTCCGGGCTTGGTTATAGCGCCCCATGATGGGGAAGAACAACGGGCCGATAAGCACCGTTTGGCGATCCGCGGCAAACCGCCTTATCCTGCAAAGAAAGAACGAACCGGGAGAGGACGCCATGATCGCGCATATACTGACACCCCGCATGATGCTGATCGGTGGCGATGCCGCCAAGGAGGTCGCGCTGGTCATGCACAAGCTGGGGGTGCACCGGCCGCTGATCGTGACCGACCCGTTCATGCGCGCTTCCGGCATGCTGGCGCATGTGACCGACCCGCTGGAGTCCGCCGGCATCCGCTGGGATGTCTTCGCCGATACCGTGCCCGATCCGACGACGGATGTGGTGGAGGCCGGGCTGGGCCGGCTGCGCCTCGGCACCTTCGACTGTCTGATCGCCTTCGGTGGCGGCAGCCCGATGGACACCGCCAAGGCGATGAACGCGCTGGCGGCGCTTGGCGGCAAGATGCGCGACCATAAGGTGCCGAAGGCCGCCGACAAGGCGGCGGTGCCGCTGATCTGCATCCCGACCACGGCGGGCACCGGCTCGGAGGTGACGAAATTTTGCGTCATCACCGACACCGAAACCGACGAGAAGATGCTGGTGATGGGGCTGGGCTGCCTGCCGACGGTGGCGCTGGTCGATTACAGGCTGACGATGAAGAAGCCGTTCCGGCTGACCGCCGATACCGGCATCGACAGCATCACCCACGCGGTCGAGGCCTATGTCTCGAAGAAGCGCAACCCGATGTCGGACGTCTATGCGCTGACCGCGATGCGGCGGCTCTACACCCACATCCGCACCGCCTGCTTCGAGCCGGAGAATGAGCAGGCGCGCGAGCAGATGATGCTGGGCGCGACGCAGGCAGGCCTGGCCTTCTCCAACGCCTCGGTGGCGCTGGTGCATGGCATGAGCCGCCCGATCGGCGCCTTCTTCCATGTGCCGCACGGCCTGTCCAACGCCATGCTGCTGCCCGCCGTGACGGAATTCTCCGCCGAGGCGGCGCTGGACCGCTACGCCGATTGTGCGCGCGCCATGGGCATAGCGCCGGAGGATGAGGGCAACCAGTCGGCGGTGAATAGGCTGCTGGATGCGCTGCGCCGGCTGAATGAGGATCTGAAGGTGCCGACGCCGAAGGAATACGGCATCGACGAGGGGCGCTACATGGAACTGCTGGACACCATGGCCAGCCAGGCCATCGCCTCCGGCTCGCCCGGCAACAATCCGCGCGTGCCCGACGCGGCGGAGATCGTCGATCTCTACAAGCGGGTTTACGCCTAGCTTTTCGCGGGCGGCAGGGCGGTCGGCGGCTCTGTGTTGCCGCCCGCAGGGCCGGTTCCGGCGCTCTTCAGGGATTCGGGCGACCACAGGGGCTCGTCCGGCCCTGGGTTATTCGCGCCCGCGCTGTTTTCCGCGCCGTCGTTGGGCCAGCGCTGCAGCGCCAGCGCCCAGATCAGCGCGATGTTCAGCACCGGCACGAAGCTGGCCAGCACCCACCAGCCGGAATGGCCGATCCGGTGCAGGACGCGCACCGATGCCCAGATGGTGACGGCGAATACCGCCAGGCCCAGCAGGCCGGCGGGCACCAGGATCACCTCCATGCCGGCCATCATTATTCGCGGGTCCGGGATTCGGAAGCCCGGGGCCTGTTCGGCCAGTCCATGAAGGCCAGCGGCAGCAGCGCCAGCAGCCAGCCAATGCCGGGCACGAAGACCAGCAGGGCGAACAGCGGGTTCAGGCCCGTGCGCTCATAGATGCGCCACATGGGGTAGATGATCAGCAGCGCGAAGATGATGTTCCAGCCGAACATGCCCATGCCGGAATACTCCCTCAGGATGCGTCGGTGCGCAGGCTCTTCTTCAGCTTTTCGGAGGCGGATTTCAGCTGCCCGCAGGCGGCCATGATATCCGCGCCGCGCGTCGTGCGCACCGGCGAGGCATAGCCCGCCGCCATAAGGATCTTGGAGAACTTGTCGATCCGCGTGTTGCTGGACCGCTCAAAGGGCGACCCCGGCCAGGGGTTGAACGGGATGAGGTTCATCTTCGCCGGAATACCCTCCAGCAGCTTGACCAGCGCGTGCGCATCCTCGTCGCTGTCGTTCACGCCCTTCAGCATCACGTATTCGAAAGTGATGCGCCGCGCGTTCGAGGCACCCGGATAATCGCGGCAGGCCTGGATCAGCTCGGCCAGCTTGTATTTGCGGTTCAGCGGTACGATGACGTCGCGGATCTCGTCGGTCACCGCATGCAGCGAGACGGCCAGGTTCACGCCCAGCTCCTCGCCGCATTTCGCCATGGCCGGCACGACACCGGCGGTGGACAGGGTGATCTTGCGCCGGGACAGCGCGATCCCCTCGCCATCCATGATGATCTTCAGCGCCTTGGCGACATTGTCGTAATTATAGAGCGGTTCGCCCATCCCCATCATGACGATGTTGGTGAAGTTGCGCCCTTCCATGCTGGCCGGCCATTCGCCCAGCTTGTCGCGCGCCAGCATCACCTGGCCGACGATTTCAGGGGCGCCCAGATTGCGCACCCATCGCTGCGTGCCGGTGTGGCAGAACTTGCAGGTCAGCGTGCAGCCGACCTGGGAGGAGACGCACAGCGTGCCGCGATCCTCCTCGGGGATGAAGACGGTCTCGACCTCGTTGCCATCCTCGAAGCGCAACAGCCATTTGATGGTGCCGTCAGTGGATTTCTGCTCGGTGACCACCTGCGGCCGCTCGATGCGGAATTGCTCGGCGAGTTTCCCGCGCAGATCCTTGGCGATGTTGGTCATCGCCTCGAAATCGGTGACGCCGCGATGATAGACCCAGTTCCACACCTGCTTCATGCGGAAGGCGGGCAGGCCCATCGCGGCGAAGGCGGCGGCCATATCGGCGCGGTCCATGCCGACGAGGTTCGGGCGCGCGGCTGCGGGGGCGGCCGGGACGACGGGTTCCGGCTTCCAGATTTGATCGATCAGAGGCTGTACAGCGGACATGGGCGGTTACATAAGCGTCCTCTGCCGACAAAGCAACGGGAAGCTTGGCAATAGGTGGATGATAGGCACCGGTCCGCTGGATAAATAGCGGTCTCCGTGAGAGACTTTCGACCGGTGGCAACGTGTGGCGATGAGTGCTGTTGAGGGCTGTCTGGATGGGTGACGTTCTTGATCGAGGCATTCTGGTTTGTCCGGCCTGTGCCACTGCCACACTGATGGTGCAGCAGGACGATGCTACAGGCAGGGGCTACAGCTGTATGTCCTGCGGGCATGTGTGCCGGGAAGAAGATGGCGTGCTCGACCTGCGCCTTGATGCCAGTTTCGACACATTGTTGGATGTCGAGGAGTATGACGCCGCGCATCATGTAACCGACGGCAGCGCCCGTATTCTGGCCCGGCTTTATAGCGACATCGTTACGGGTAAGGGAAAGGCCGCAACGGGTAAGGTGCTGGAGATCGGTGCCGGATCGGGAAACCTGACCTGCGGACTAGCGGAACATAGCGAATTTGCGGAAATACACTGTTCCGACCTTTCGCCTGCGTTCATGCGGTTGCTGTGCCAGCGGATAAAAATGCTGAGCTGCCGCAACACTGTCCATTTCTATCTGCTTGATGCAAATGAGCTGCCGTTTGTGCCAGGCAGCTTCGATTTTGTTTTCGGCCACTCGATTCTCCATCATCTGGCGCATTTCGAGCGCGCGATTGCGGCAGCGTATCGTGTCCTGAAGCCCGGCGGCATCGCTGTTTTCGGCGAGCCGGTAATGGATACGAATGCCCTTATATCGCTTGCGGCCGGTACAATCAGGATGATGGAAACGGTGCGGCCGGTTCCGGCCTTCACGCGCAGGGAGCAGGCCATTCTGGAGGTGGTGGCGCGCCGAAGCGCGGAGAAGCGGGCAAACATGGAAGGCGACCGCGATGCGCTGCGGCAGATCGAAGACAAATTCATGTTTGCGCTTGCCGACATGCGGCATTTGGCTAAGGAACTCGGATTCAGTGATTTCGACTGCATATCGCCGCATGTGGGTAAGGGATACGGCGCTGCTGTTAAAGCGGGGCTGGTCCAGATTTTCCGGCAGTGCGCTATCGACCCTGCCAAGCTCGACCCCTATCAGGCGGTTTTCGAGAATCTGGAATTGACCATGGGGCCGGTGGCAGACCGCCACCCTGTGGGTATGTTCAGCTATTTTGTCTTCGTGAAGTGAGGCGGAGCCCCGGCTTGCCGGGGGCGAAAGCTTCGCCTATAAGGAGGAGCATCGCGGGTGTAGCTCAATGGTAGAGCAGCAGCTTCCCAAGCTGACGACGAGGGTTCGATTCCCTTCACCCGCTCCAGATTTTCCCTGACATGAAGTGTGTCTCTCATCCTGTGATGAGAAGCATCCGGTGTTTGCACGGATCTGTCCGGCCGCTTGATCCTGTTGCCGTAGTCTGTGGCGTGCTGCCACGCAGAATCCCATGAAAGACTGACGACTCCCGGCATCACACTTGCCTGCGGTGGGTGCGTTCCAGCCATTTCATCGTGTGTTCTATTTTAATATTGCAACTCATTCTTATTATCGTTTCTATGACTTTCGGCTGCGGATACCTCTACGAGAGGGCGTCGGGGCGCCTTGAGGTGATCTGCCTGGCCGGCCCGTTTTATCGGGCGTTTTGGGGTCATTGAGTCATTTAAGGGGACACAGATGAGGATGAAGAAGGCGCTGGTTGCCGGGGCCATGTGGCTCAGCGCGGCCACAACGCAGGCTTTGGCGCAGGACAGTTCCAGGCAGGCTGAAAAAGGGGAAACCCCGGCAAAGACTACGCCGGCGGTGTACGATTACGCGCTCAATCCGATTACCGTCTTCTCGGAACTGGACTCTTATTTCGAGCAGAAGAGCAGCACTGCGCTGAAAGGCGATGTCGATCAAAGCCTGATTCCCTATACGACCAATGTTTTCAACGAGCAGGTCATCGAGGATCTGAAGGCGGACCGGCTTGAGAAGGTCTTTGCCTATATTCCGGGGTTCTCGCGCAGCGGCACCACCGCGAACAGCTTCACGATCAGGGGACAGTCGGTCGATCTGCAGAATCTTCAGGTCGATGGTCTTCCCGGGCTGACCAGCCGTTTTGGCTCTCCGACGACCGCGAACATCGAAAGGGTCGAAGTCGTGAAGGGGCCAGCCTCCGTGCTCTACGGATGGATGGACCCGGGCGGGATGGTCAACATGATCACCAAGAAGCCCGAGGATAAGGAATTCCGTGAAATCACCTTGTCAGGAGAGCTGTTCCCCGAATATGGCGATACCAGCTATACGGGGTCTTTCGACCTTAACGGCCGGGCGAACGCAGACGGCACATTGCTGTATCGCTTGATTGCCGGCTATGAGCGCGAGGATTCCTATCGCGACCATGTCAAGGGCAACACGATGGCGTACCTGTTCCCGTCCTTGTCCTGGGTCCCCGATGACAAAAGGCGCCTGGATTTCCAGCTCGAATATGCCAAGGACGAGCGCGCTGCGGACGATGGGCTGTTCGTGCTGAACCGCGACATCAATCAGCGCGCCGACCTGACGACCTATTATCAGGAGCCGGGCGATATCGATAATGATGAGGGACTGTCGCTGATCCTCAACTACCGCGACGAACTCGCCAAGGACACGAAGCTGAACCTCAAATGGCGCAGTGTCTGGCACACCGACGAGCGCAAGCTTTATGAGAGTAACTCGGTACGGCCGGATGGCACGCTACGGCGGCGCAACCGGCATCAGTACAATGAGCGGGAATACCATTTCGGCGACGCCAACCTGACATTCGATTTCGATGCTCTCTTCCGGCAAAACCTCATCGTCGGCATGGGCGGCGGGTACGAATACCGTCAATATGACCGTCTCGCCTTCGGCGCGCTTGGCGCCAATCTCGACCAGATGAACCCGGTCTACACAGGCGATGTGCTTGAGACCATCCCCGGTTCATACCGGAACTGGGACCTGTATAATTTCGGCGTCTATGCACAGGACCAGATTTTCCTGACCGACAAGCTGAGCCTGCTTGTCGGCGGCCGCTACGACACGCAATCGGGTGACTATAATCTGCGCTATGTGGACAGCGACGAGACGGCTCATGAATCGGTCTCGGTAAACACAACGGCCTATAATGCCGGTATCACCTATCAGCTCACCGAGCAGGCTGCGGTCTATACCAGCCTGTCGCAGTCTTTCAATATGCAGGCCGTTCCGACTTTCGATGAGAATAACCGGCAGTTGGACCCTGAAAGCGGCACGCAGTATGAGGTCGGTCTGAAACTGAGCCTGTTGAACGGCAAGCTGAACACGAACTTTGCCGTTTTCGACCTCGTTAAGGAGAATGTCTCCGAGACGGTCGATGGCGCCAGCGCCCTTATCGGAAGTGTCGAGAGCCGGGGGGCCGAGGTAACGGTGCAATATCAGCCGTCCCTGAACTGGCAGTTCCAGGCCTCCTACGCCTATACGGATGCGAAGGTTGCCGAAACCACCAATGACGAGGCGCGCGGCAATGTGCCGGGCTTCTCGCCGGCGCATACGGCATCATTGCTTGCCCGATATAACTACCCGGAAGAGGTCCTCGGAGGCCTGGTCGGCATGGGGGTTGGGTGGCACTACGAATCGACCCGATATACAGACGAGGATGAGTCCAATCGGGTTCGTCTGGCAGGCTATCATGTAACCGATCTCAATTTTTACTATGAGCTCGACAATCTGAAATTGTCGCTGATCGTCGATAACCTGTTCGACGAGACATACTTCTTTGGTGGGTCGAACGACGTGAAGATCTATGCGGGCGATCCACGCAAGGTCATGGTGAGGGCCAACTACAGGTTTTGATGCCTGTGGGAGGTTGGGTTTGGGAGTCTGGGTTGCTGACCCCTGAACAGGCAAACGCCGCCCGGTTGCCCGGGCGGCGTCGCTTTTTTAGACGTAGCTTTCGGCGTTAGGGCCGGTTAGCGGATGACCTTGGTATCCGCCTCCAGCGCCTGCTTGAACTGCGCCTCGGTCATCGCCAGGACGACGGCCTTCTGCTCCGCATTCACGCGCAGCTGCATCGGCTTCACGGCGATCTCCTTCTCGCCCAGGCCCAGCACGCCGCCCGACCCGATCACGATCTGGTCGATCTGCTTGCCATCCTGGCCCAGCACGACGTCCTTCACCTCGCCGATTTCCTTGCCGTCCTGCGAATGGACCGGCTTGCCGACGATGGCCGCCATGTCAGCCGAGAAACCGGCCTGGGCGTCCGCCGTGGTGGCCTCGCCGCGGCCCGGGGAGGCGTTGGCCAGGGTCTCGAACTCGGCCTCGGTCATCGAGACGACGACGTTCTTCTCCGCGCTGTCATAGCGGATCTGGTCAGCCGGGACGGCGACATTCTTCTCGCCCAGGCCCAGCACACCGCCGGTACCGATCACGACCTGCTGCACCTGGGTGGCGCCGGCGCCGGCAACCACGTCTTTCACCGTGCCGATGGAGGTGCCATCGGTGGTGCGGACGGTCTTGCCGACGATCTTGTTGCTGAACTCCGGATCGCCATCGACCAGCTCCTTGCCGGCCTTGACGGTGCTGTCATAGGCGTCGCTGATCTCCTTGCCGGCCTTGTCCATGGCCCGGTCCACATCCTGGCCGACCGTGGTGTCGGTTTCGGTCTTGGCGCCGGCGCTGCCAGACATGCTGGTGCTGGTGCCGGTCTCGGCCTTGGTTTCGGTCTTGTTCATGTCCGTCGCCAGAGCGGGCGCGGCCATCAGGGGCGCGGCAAGGGCGATGGCGGAAACGGTGGCAATCAGATGCTTACGCATGACTGTCTCCTCTGTGTTGTATCGGTCCCCGCGGATGCGGGGCCACCGACGGTTTGTCCGGTGCGCTGCGTTCGATGCGCTTGCCGGACACTTGTGAGGAGAACGCCCGCCTTGCCGGGCCGGTTCCGGTTGCCGCCAGAATGCCCAATTGGGCGAAAAGGCGGGAGAAACGGACAAATTTCCTTAATTTATTGAAGGGTTTAATCAGATACCTTTATGCCGCGCCTCGGTGAGGACGCCGTTGAAGGCGCGCAGGCGCGTCTCGACCCGCCTGCGTATCTCGTTCCAGCCGGTATCGAGGAACAGCTCTGCTGCCTCCTCGATGCTGTCCACGCTCCACAAATGGAAGCGCCCTTCCGCGATGGCGGCGGTCACGGCGGGGTCGAGCACCAGATTCTGTTCGTTGCTGCGCGGCAGCACGACGCCCTGATCGCCGGTCAGCCCGCCATTCTCAACGCAGGTGCGGAAGAAACCCTCGACCTTGTGATACGCGCCGCCGATGGCCTGCGTCTTGCCGTGCTGGTTCACGGAGCCGGTGATGGCAAGATCCTGGCGCACCGGGATGTCGGCAAGGTCGGAGAGGATGGCGATCAGTTCCGCCATCGAGGCGCTGTCGCCCTCCACCCCGCCATAGCTCTGCTCGAAGGTGATGGAGCAGGTGAAGGACAGCGGAATGTCGCGCGCGAAGCTGCCGGCAAGGAAGCCTTGCAGCACCATGACGCCCTTCTGCTGGATCGGCCCGCCGAGATCGACATCGCGTTCGATGTTGGTGACACCCTCCCGGCCGGCCGAGGCACGGGCCGAGACGCGGGCCGGCATGCCGAAGGCGTGGTCGCCGAGATCGCGCACCACCAGCGCGTTGATCTGGCCCACGACCCTGCCGCGCACATCGATCATCACCGTGCCGTCGGTGACCGCTTCCTGCAAACGGTCCTCGACCCGGGCGTTACGGCGATGGCGTGCGGCGATGGCGGCTTCCACCGCCTCATGGCCCAGCACGGCGCCCTTGCGCCGGGCAGCGGGCAGCTGCCGGACGGCCTCCACCAGAATATCGTCGATCAGCTCGAAGCGCGCCGTCAGCTTGCGGCGGTGGCCGGCTTCGCGCGCGGCCTCGCCCAGCAGCCTGTCCACCGCGTCCGGCGACAGGGTCACGCCGTCGAACTGCCGCATCATGTCGCGCAGCAGGCCGGCGTAGCAGGCGATATTCCCGGCTGTGGCCTCCATGTCCGGATCGATATCGGCCTTCACCTTCACATAGGCCTGGAATTCCGGGTCGCCGGAAAAGACCGAGTAATACCAGAAGGGGGAGCCGACAATGACGAGCTTCAGGTCCAGCGGGATCGGTTCGGGCCGGGGCGCGCCGGCAATCGGCACGCTGCCGGCGCGGTAGCGTTCCTCGATCTGGATCGACCGGTCGCGCAGTGCCCCCTTCAGGAAGGTCCAGGCGGCGGGGTCGCGGGCCAGGGCCTCGGCGCGCACCACCAGCACGCCGCCATCATTGGCCTGATGCAGGGCGCCCGGCCGGATCAGCGTGAAGTCGGTCTCCAGCGAGCCGGCGGCCTGGCGGTATTCGATCCGGCCGAACAGGTTCTCGTAGGTCGGGTTGGGTTCCAGCACGACCTTCGGGTGGGTCTCGGTGCCGTGATCGACGAACAGGTTCACGGCATAGCGCTGTGCCGGCGGCATCACGCCGGGCTTGCTCTCGCCCTCCATCGCCATCTGGAAGGCGCCCAGCTGTTCGGTCATGTCGGCACGCATTTCGGTGAGCCAGCGCCCGAGCTGCGGAATCTGGCCGAATTCTGCGAGCACGCTGTCGACCGGCCCGGCGATGGCATGGTCGGCAATGCGCTGGTTCAGCTCCCTGATCCAGCCGACCAGCTCCATCTGCCGCTGGCCGGCCCAACGGTTGATCTCCGCCAGCTCTTCCAGAAGGCGCTTGGCGGTTGCCTCGGTCTCCGGCGAGTGCGGCTGCGGGGCCGTATCCGGCTTGCCGTCGCCATCCTTATCCTCGGGCGGCGGCACCATGACGGTGAGGCCGGTTTCCGTGCGCACGATCTCCAGCCCGGCGGCGCGGGCGCGTTTCTGCACCTCCTCCAGCCGGGCGTTGATCTCCTCCTGCAACTTTTCCTGCCGGCTGCGCACCTGCCGCTGATAGTCCTCGCCGGTGAAGGCGCGCTTCAGCGCCTCCGTCACCTCACCGACCAGCGCTTCCATGCGGCTGCGGAAATGCCGGCCGGTGCCCACTGGCAGGCGGAAGGGCAGCGGCTGATGCGGATGGCGGAAATTGTTCAGGATCACCCAGTCGCTGGGGGCGGGGCGCGTCTGCATCGCCTGTTCCAGATAGCGCAGCGTGGCGGTCATGCGGCCGCTGCGCTCCTCGCCCAGCACGAAGACGTTGTAGCCCAGATCCTCGATGCCCAGCGCGAATTCCAGCGCTTCCCGGGCGCGCCGGTGGCTGGTGAAATCGAAGACGGTGCTGTCGGCGCCTGCTTCCGCCACCGGGGCAAAGCTGGGAAGGGCCACCTCGGCGGCGGTCAGCTTCTTGAGGGCTTCAGGCTTGGGGGCTGGCACGGCGGGTGGACTCCTTGTTTCGGGCGTCGGCGCCGATCTTGCCGGCTCAGCCGCCGCTTGTCAGCCTGTGCGCCGTGCGTACCAGATCCGCAAGATCGAGCAGCCGGGCGACATAGAGGTCGCGGATTTCATAGGCCTTGTCCGACTCGCCGCGCAGTGTGGCCTCCAGATGATCGACCAGTCGTACCAGCCGGCGCTGGTGCAGGCCCAGCCGGCGCTGCACCGGGTCGGTCACGACCCCGGCAAAGGCGGCCATGATGGCGCCGGCTCCCAGCAGTCCGCCGGTCACGCCCGCGACCAGCAGCGGCGAGGCGGCGGCCTGACCATACCACAGCCCGCCCAGCAGCCCGGCGACCGGCCCGGCGGAGGCGGCGGCCTTCTGCGCCATCAAATTGGCGACGGCAGGGCCGAGCGACAGCATGCCTGGCGTGAATCCCTTTATGCCGACGGCACCGGCCCCAACCGCGAAGAGCGAGGTGGTGATGTCGGCGGCCGCCGTGCGGCTGCCCATATAGGTGGCCAGCGCCTGCTCCAGCCGCTGCCGGAAGGCCGGATCGTCGGCATGGCGGGCCAGCTCCATAAGCGGCAGGCGGAAGGCGGCGACGATTCGCGGGTCGGTCATCAGCGTTTCGCCCAGCGCGTCACGCGGATTCTCCCGGCCCGGCTGGTTGTAGGGCAGCTGAAGAAGGTCAGTGTAGAGCAGCCAGGACAATTCCCGGCCGACATCGGTTTCGAGAAACAGCCGGCGGCTGTTCAGCCACTCCGCCGTTTCCCGCCGGCCGAGACGCTGCGCCGTGGCGGCGGCGGCCTTTACGCCGACCGCCGGCAGGCCCATCGCCAGATTGGCCGGTGCCCGCAGCATGTCCCAGCCGAGCGCCCGGCGATGCAGTTTCCAGGCACCGGCAAAGCCGAAATGCCGGTCCACAAAGTCGGGCACGGCCGCCCTTCGGCTATCACAGTAGCGGGCGATGGCGGTATCGACCAGCCGGCCCGCCCCCTCACGGTCGAAGGCGAGCGGCAGGGCAGGTGCGGCGGCGGGCAGTGCCGTGAGAGGGTCGAGACTTTCGGTCATGCTGTCTGATAGATGGGGCAGCAGGCCGGTTTTCGCCAGAGCCACCATGAGCCGGAGCAGGCAGCCATGCGCCCCGCAGGCTTGTGCGCTATGCCGTCGCCCCGCTTAATAGCCCGGCATCGATCAGGGGAGGGGAAGTGATGAGCCTTTACGCGCCGCCGCAGGATGTGCAGACCGAGGTGCTGTTCCGGCTGCCGGACGAATTCCGCGACAAGCGCCGCACCGACTGGTCGGTCTTCAACAAGGGCGGCGAGGCGGCGGACTGTTTCCTGGAAGGCCCGTCCTTCGACCACGCCGGCAACCTCTATCTGGTGGATATCCCGTTCGGGCGCATCTTCCGCGTCTCGCCCGCCGGCGACTGGACGCTGGTGAAGCAGTATGACGGCTGGCCGAACGGGCTGAAAATTCACAAGGACGGCAGCATCTGGATCGCCGATTACCGGCACGGCATCCTGAAGCTGGACCCGGAGAGCGGCGCGATGGAAACCATCGTTGGCCATGTCCATTCCGAGGGGCTGAAGGGCTGCAACGACCTTGTCTTCGCCTCGAACGGCGACCTCTATTTCACCGACCAGGGCCAGACCGGCCTGCATGATCCGACGGGCCGCGTGTTCCGGCGGACGGCGGATGGACGGCTGGAGTGCCTGATCGATACCGTGCCCAGCCCGAACGGGCTGGTGCTGAACGCGGCGGAAACCCAGCTGTTCGTCGGGGTGACGCGGGCGAATGCGGTCTGGCGGCTGCCGCTGCATGCCACCGGCGGCACCTCGAAGGTCGGGATGTTCGTGCAGCTGTCCGGCGGCACCGGGCCGGATGGGCTGGCGATGGGCAGCGGCGACGAGCTGGCCGTGTGCCATGTCGGGCTGGGCAGCGTGTGGCTGTTCAACCGGCTGGGCGAGCCGATGTACCGGGTGCGCAGCTGCCGCGGATTGCTGACCACCAACCTCGCCTTTGGCGGCCCAGACGGCCAGACCCTGCACATCGTGGAATCCGATACCGGCTGTGTGCTGGGCACCCGTTTGCCGCTCGCCGGACAGCGCCTTTATGGCCAAAGCTGACGGTAGCCGGGTAAACGCGACAGATCGTCGCAGATTATTCGACCCACCAGTCTTGAAAGCGTCACGGTTTCACTTTATGTAAAGCGCGAGTTCAATCCCCGCGCATTCTCGCCGCAGATGACAGAGGCCCATTATCGGGCCGGTTTTCCTGTCCCCATATGGCGAGCCAGACCGCAAGCAGGGTTCTGCACGGCAGTCCTTTCGACTGCCCGGACCGGCTGTTTTTCTCTGCGAAGGGCGCGGCGTATAACCAGAAGGAGTTCCATATGACCGATACCAGCCTTGCCGGCCGCAAGATCGCCATCCTCGTCGCCAGCGGTTTCGAGGAAGTTCAGATGACGGACGCCCAGAAGGCGCTCATCGCGTCGGGCGCGCAGACCCGTATCGTGTCGCGTGAGAACGGGCTGGTGAATGGCTGGCACGACAATTCCTGGGGCCACTTCTTCCCGATCGATGCCGACCTGACCCAGACTCTGGCCATCGACTATGATGCGCTGCTGATTCCGGGCGGCGCGCGCAGCATCGCCAAGCTGCTGGATGATCCGCATGCCAAGCGCATTGCGAAGGCCTTCCTGAAGGGCAACCAGCCGGTTGTGGCCTTCGGCGACGCGATCTCCCTGCTGGCGATCACCGAGGAACTGGCCGGCCGCACCGTGACCGGCGAGGACAGCACCAAGGAAGCCGCCGAGAAGGCCGGCGCCAACTGGAGCGAGGAAGATATCGTGGTCGATGGCATGCTGGTCACCGCAAAGGGCGACGCGCAGATCGGCGCCGCGCTGGATGCGCTGATGGCCAATGTGACTGAGTACGCGGCGACGCTGACCGACGAAGCGGCGTAACGCCGGCTTATCGGCCGATATCTTGGCGCCGGTCCCGGAAACGGGGCCGGCGTTTTTCTTTGTCAGGACCGGGGTCAGGCCAGCTGCCGCCGGTACAGCAGCTCCAGCGTAACGCCCTCGCCACCCGGTACGGTCCCGGCCTCACGGAACCCGAACCGTTCGTAAAGGCGCCGCGCGCCTGCATTCTCGGCAAAGACATTCAGCGTCTCGATGGGCGGCGTGCGGGCGAGGGCAGCGCGCAGCAGGCCGCTGCCGATGCCCTTGCGCTGATGCAGCGGGTGCACGAACAGCTGGTCGAGATGCGTGCCCATGCCGGCGGCGAAACCGGCAGCCTTCCCATCCATCAGCGCGACAAGTCCCCACTCCCAGTCCGGCAGCTTGCCTTCATACCAGTCGCGGCATTCCTGCCAGCTGTAGTTCCAGCCCATGAAGGCATAGGCGGTCAGGCAGGCCTCGCGGTGGATATTGGCGATGATCTCCACATCGTCGTCGGCAAGCGGGCGGTGTGTCGCTGGCATGATCTGACGCCTGTTGCGGTGATGGCCCTATAACCTAGCAGCGGTTTTAGGGGGTCGAAAGCTGCGCCGTCGCGCCGGTCTCTGTTCGTTTCTTGCAGAACAATGATTTTACAAGGAAAACAGCCATTTTTTCTTGATTTTCCGGCCCCTCTTCTCCCATATGCCCGGCTTGTTCCAGATATCTGGGTCATCTGCTGGGAGGAGAGCGATAATGGCGAAAAGCGCGCTGATCCGCTCGGGGATGGACTTGGAAGACATGCCAAGCGAAACCCCGGTCATGGCCGACACGGCCACTGCTGTTCCTTATACCGTTGTCGGGGAGACCGATGCGGACAAGGACCATTTTGTCGTGCGCGATGGCGTGGCCTTCGCCGGGACGCATCTGATCATCGATCTGTGGGATGCCTCGCGTCTCGACGAGATCGGCCATATCGAGGAAACGCTGAAGGAGGCGGTGGAGGCGGCCGGAGCGACCCTGCTGCATATCCATCTGCATCATTTCACGCCGAATGGCGGCGTGTCCGGCGTTGCCGTGCTGGCGGAATCGCATATCAGCATCCACACCTGGCCGGAACGCGGCTATGCCGCGCTGGACGTGTTCATGTGCGGCGATGCACGCCCTCATGAGACGCTGAAGGTGCTGCGCCGCGCCTTCGAGCCTGGGCAGGTCGGGCTAGGCGAGCATCGCCGGGGGCTGACCCTGTGAGCCGTGAGGAATGGCTGGAGGAGCGGCTGCGTCCCAGCCTCGCCCAGAAGCTGCGGATTGACAGGCAGCTCTACCGCGACAAGACCGAGCATCAGGATCTCATCGTCTTCGAGCACCAGCTCTATGGCCGCGTCATGGCGCTGGACGGCATCGTCCAGACCACGGAGGCTGACGAGTTCGTCTATCACGAGATGATGACCCATGTGCCAATCCTGGCGCATGGGGCGGCAAAGCGCGTGCTGATCATCGGCGGCGGTGATGGCGGCATGGCGGAAGAGGCGCTGAAGCATCCGCTGGAGAAGCTGGTGCAGGTGGAGATCGACCGCACGGTGGTCGATATCGCGCGCGAACATCTGCCGTCGATCAGCGGCGGTGCCTATGACGACCCGCGGATGGAGCTGCTGATCGCCGACGGCGCACGCTATGTTCAGGAAACCGACGAGCGGTTCGATGTCGTCATCGTCGATTCGACCGATCCGGTAGGGCCGGGCGAGATCCTGTTCTCCCAGGAATTCTACGCCGGCTGCAAACGCTGCCTGACGCCCGGCGGCATCATCGTCACCCAGAACGGCATTCCGTTCTTCGAGCGCTATGCAGTGGAGAACACCTATCGCCGGCTGGGGACGCTGTTCCAGGATGTCAGCTTCTTCCTGGCGCCGGTGCCGGCCTATATCGGCGGCTTCATGGCCTTCGGCTGGGGCACTGACGATAAAACGCTACGCTGCCAGCCGCTCGAAACCCTTGCCGGGCGCTTCGCCGGGCTGGGGACGAAGCTGCGGTACTACACGCCGGCCATTCACCAGGCCGCCTTCGCGCACCCGCAATTCCTGGTCGATATCCTGGAAGCGGTGGAGTCGGAAAACGCCTGAACCGGATGGGGCCGCAACGGAAGCGGGCGGCCCCATCCGGAAGCCGATGCCTGTCGCCGCGCGGTAGGGGGGACATCGAGAGGGGATCGATGCCGCGAGGCTCTTGGCGTCGACCGCCGGGCAGGACCGCCCGTCGTCGGTGTACGCTTAAGTATGTTGCGTGATTTTCTGACAAAAAACAATAGTCAATCATCTGTCTATATGTGGGTGCTTGCCGGGGACGGTTTCAGCATGGTATGAGCCGCCGCCGAGCATGAAGATCGACCGCCAGCCGGAAGGGCCGCTTCGCATGGAAATCGTCAGCCTGGACATCCCGGATGTGAAGCTGATCACGCCCCGCCGCTTCGGCGATAATCGCGGTTTCTTCTCCGAAACCTGGAACCGCGCCGCCTTTGCCGAGGCCGGTATCGAGGCGGATTTCGTGCAGGACAATCATTCCCTGTCGGCGACCGTGGGCACGCTGCGCGGCCTGCATTTTCAGATTCCACCTTTCGCGCAGGCCAAGCTGGTGCGCGTCAGCCGGGGCGCGATCTTCGATGTGGCGGTGGATATCCGCACGGGCTCGCCCACCTATGGCAAATGGGTGGGGGCGGAGCTGAGTGCGGAGAACTGGGCGCAGATGTATGTGCCCAAGGGCTTCGCGCATGGCTTCGTCACGCTGCTGCCCGATACCGAGGTGCAGTACAAGGTCGATGCGCCCTATGCGCCGGAGCATGATCGCGGCATCGCCTGGAACGATCCGGCCATTGCGGTTGACTGGCCGCTGGAAGGCCGCGATCCGGTCCTGTCCGGCAAGGATGCCGCCCTGCCGGCCCTTGCCGATATTCCGGCCCCCTTCACGATGGAGACCGCATGAGTCAGCCGACGCTTCTGGTTACCGGCGGGGCCGGTTTCATCGGGTCCGCCGTGGTGCGGCAGGCCGTCGCCGAGGGCAAGTGGCGTGTCGTCAACATCGACAAGCTGACCTACGCCGCCAACCTTGCCTCGCTCGATCCGGTCGCGGGCGCGAACAATTACCTCTTCGAGCAGGCGGATATCTGCGACCGCGCGGCGATGGCGCGGATCTTCGCGGCCTACAAGCCTACTGCGATCATGCATCTGGCGGCCGAAAGCCATGTGGACCGGTCCATCGACGGGCCGGCCGCCTTCATCGAAACCAACATCGTCGGCACTTACAGCCTGCTGGATGCGGCACTGACCCACTGGCGCGGGCTGGACGAGGCGGGCAAGCGGGCCTTCCGTTTTCACCACGTCTCCACCGACGAGGTGTTCGGCAGCCTGGGCAAGGAGGGGCTGTTCACCGAGACCTCCCGCTATCAGCCGAACTCGCCCTATTCCGCCAGCAAGGCCTCGGCGGACCATCTGGTGCGCGCCTGGCACGAGACCTATGGCCTGCCGGTCGTGATGAGCAACTGCTCGAACAATTACGGCCCCTACCAGTTTCCCGAGAAGCTGATCCCGCTGATGATCTTGAAGGCGATGCGGGGCGAGAAGCTGCCGATCTACGGCAAGGGCGACAATGTGCGCGACTGGCTCTATGTCGAGGATCACGCGACCGCCCTGCGCCTGGTGCTGGAACGGGGTGCTGTCGGCGAGAGCTACAATATCGGCGGCAAGTGCGAGCGCACGAACCTTGAGGTAGTGGACGCGCTGTGCGCGCTGTTGGACGCGCGGCTGCCGGAGTCGACGCATCGCCCGCATAATGGCTTGAAGAGCTTCGTCGCCGACCGGCCGGGCCACGACAAGCGCTACGCCATCGACTGCACGAAGATCGAGCGCGAGCTGGGCTGGACGCCGGCCGAGACGTTCGAAAGCGGCCTCGCCCGCACGGTGGACTGGTACCTCGCCAATGAGGGCTGGTGGCGGCCGGTACTGGAAGGCACCTATCAGGGGCAGCGCCTCGGCCAGGCTTCGGGCGCCGGCTGATGGCGCGGATCGTCGTCACCGGTGCGAATGGCCAGCTTGGCACGGAACTGCTGCGGCTGCCCCTGCCGGCGGGCTGGACGATCCAGGGCTTCAGCCGTGCCGAAGCCGATATCCGCGATCCTGCCGCCATCCAGCGCCTTGTCGCAGGCGCCGACCTGCTGGTGAATGCGGCCGCCTACACCGCCGTGGACAAGGCCGAGGAAGAGGCGGACATCGCCTACCAGATCAATGCCGAGGCGCCGGGCCTGCTGGCCGCCGCCTGCCGGGAAGCCGGCATCCCGATGATCCATGTCTCCACCGACTATGTGTTCGATGGCAGCAAGGCGGACGCCTATGTCGAGAGCGACCCGGTCGCACCGCTCGGCGTGTATGGCGCCAGCAAGGAGCTGGGCGAGCGCGCCGTCCGCAAGGAGCTGGAGCGCCATGTCATCCTGCGCACCAGCTGGGTCTATGCCGCGCACGGCCGCAATTTCGTGAAGACCATGCTGCGCCTGGGCACGGAGCGCGAAGCCCTGCGCGTGGTTGCCGACCAGCATGGCGCACCGACGGCGGCCGGCGATATCGCGGCGGCGATCCTGGCGATTTCCCGGAAGCTGCTGGCCGGCTCCACCGCCTATGGCACCTATCACTACACCGCCGAGGACGTGACCAGCTGGCACGGCTTCGCCGAGGCGATCTTCGATCTGGCACAGCCGGCGCTGGGCAAGCGCCCGACGGTCGAGGCGATCCCGACCAGCGCCTATCCGACACCGGCGCAGCGCCCGGCCAATTCCGCGCTGGACTGCAGCAAGGTGATGGCGGCCTTCGCGCCACCCCGCCGGAACTGGCGCACAGCACTGCAAGAAGTGCTGCGGGAGATACTGGCCTCATCCAGGCTTTGACAAAGTTTGTAGCCACTCTCATGCTTTATCGAAGTGAAGGAGGGCGTGCCATGCATGTGTCTTTGACCGCAAAGCTTGAAACCATGGTCCGCGAGAAGGTCGAAAGCGGGCTGTACAACAATGCCAGCGAGGTTATTCGCGAGGCGCTGCGCCTGATGCAGCAGCAGGATGAGGTCCGACGCCTGAAGCTGGACCGGCTGCGCGAGGAAATTGCAAAAGGTGAGGCTGATCTGGAAGCGGGCCGTTTTGTTGCCCTGGACGACGCAGATACGCTGGATGCCTATTTCGCGGCACGCTGATGCGGCTGCGCCTGTCACGCGAAGCCGCGCACGACATTGATGAAATCGCGCGCTATACCGAACAGCGATGGGGCAAGGCGGCCCGGCAGCGCTATCTCGGGCAGATCAAGGAGCGGCTGAAGGCCTTGCTGGAGAATCCCGAACTAGGTCCGGTGCGTGAGGATATCCGGCCCGGAACCCGCAGTTTGACGGCAGGCCGTCATGTCGTTTTCTATCGGCTGGCATCGGATGCGGTGGAGATTATCCGTATCCTGCACCACGCCATGGATGTTCAACGCCGGATCGAACCGGCAGAGGAAGAAGAAAAATCATGAAGGGCATCATTCTGGCCGGCGGGTCGGGCACCCGGCTCTATCCTCTGACCCAGACCGTCTCCAAGCAGCTGCTGCCGGTCTATGACAAGCCGATGATCTATTACCCGCTGTCGGCGCTGATGCTGGCCGGCATCCGGGACATCCTCATCATCACCACGCCGCAGGACCAGCCGCTGTTCCAGGCACAGCTCGGCGACGGGTCGCAATGGGGGTTGAACCTCTCCTATGTCGTGCAGCCCTCGCCGGACGGGCTGGCGCAGGCTTTCATCCTGGGCGAGGACTTCATCGGCGGCGATGCCTGCGCGCTGGTGCTGGGGGACAACATTTTCTACGGCGACGGGCTGACCGACCGGTTGCGCCGTGCCGCCGCGCGCGACAGCGGGGCGACGGTTTTTGCCTATCTGGTCAGCGACCCGGAACGCTATGGTGTGGTCGAGTTTGACGCCGACAATAAGGCGCTGACCATCGAGGAGAAGCCGAAGCAGCCGCGCTCGCGCTGGGCGGTCACGGGCCTTTATTTCTACGACAATGACGTGGTGGAGATCGCCAGGTCGATCAGGCCGTCGGCGCGCGGCGAGCTGGAGATCACCGATGTGAACCGCGTCTATCTGGAACGCGGCGATCTGAATGTCGAGCAGATGGGCCGGGGTTTCGCCTGGCTGGATACCGGCACCCACGATTCCCTGATCCAGGCCGGTGAGTTCGTGCGCACGGTCGAAGCGCGCCAGAGCCTGAAGATTGCCTGTCCGGAAGAAATCGCCTACCGCCTCGGCTTCATCGATGCGGCTCAGCTGGAACGGTTGGCGCAGCCGCTGGCGAAGAGCGGTTATGGCGAATATCTGCTGCGGGTGTTGACCGACTAGACGACGAACAGTTCCGGCAGGTCGCTGGCGCCATGCAGCATGCGCAGGATCAGCGCCGGGCTGGCCGCCGCATCATAGACCAGCACATAGGAAAAGCCGGTCAGGATCAGGAAGCGGATCGGGGGGTCGGCCAGCGTCGGGCTTTCAAGGCCTGAGTCCGGATCGGTGCCGATGCGACGCCCTGCGGTCTTGATGCTGTTGCGCAAGGCGCGCGCCGTGGCCGGGCTCTCGTCGGCGATATTGGCGATGGCGGCGCGGACATCCCGCGCTGCGGCCGGGGTGAAGCAGGCCTCCATCATCAGCGTCTTCCGTCGATGATGGTATCGGCCTGGCGTAGGACCAGATCGAGTTCCCGTGCCTCGCCGGCCCGCGCCTCCTTCAGGGCGGACAGGAAGGCGGCCTTGCGCCCTTCCTGTTCCTGCATCAGCCGCAGCGCATGGCGGACGACCTCGCTGACGCTGCCAAACCGGCCGCTATCGACGCAGTGCCGGGTGAAATCCTCCAGCTCCTGCGTCAGGCTGACATTGGTGGTCATGCGCTCTCTCCCGTTATGTCAATATTTGACATAACGATCATATGCTAATTTTCCGATAGGATGCAAACGCTCTCGTTCCTGCGGTTGATCTTGCCGCCCTGCGATCCGACATGCTGAAAATGAAGCGTCTCATCCCTGCCTTTTTCCTGCTCTTCCTGTCCGGCCCCCTCGCGGCGCAGGATATCTCGCTGTCGCTGCCCATCGGCTGCGAGCTTCGCAAGGATTGCTGGGTCTTCCAGCTGCCCGATGTCGATCCCGGCCCCGACCGTATGGATTATGCCTGCGGCAAGCTGGCTTATGACGGGCATGACGGCACCGATATCGCCCTTGCCGGCCTGGCGGAAATTGCACGCGGTGTGCCGGTGTTCGCCGCCGCCCCTGGCATCGTGAAGGGCGTGCGCGACGGCATGCAGGATGCGCTGGTCTCCGAGATCGGCAAGGAGGCGGTGAAGGACCGCGAATGCGGCAATGGCGTGCTGATCGAGCATGCCGGTGGCTGGCAGACGCAATATTGCCATCTGCGCAAGGGCTCGGTTGCGGTCCGCGCCGGCCAGAAGGTCGAGAAGGGCGCGCGGCTGGGGGAGGTTGGGCTGTCCGGCTCCACCGATTTCGCGCATCTCGAATTCATCCTGCGCAAGGATGGCAAGACGGTCGATCCGTTCCGCGGTCTGGAGGGCGGGCCGGCCTGCGGCCCTGGCGACAAACCGCTCTGGGATGCCGCTGCGCAGCAGGCGCTGGCCTACGGTCCGGCACCCTATGCCATCGGCGTCGCCCCCCGCGCCCCGAAATATGACGAGGTGCTGAAGGGCCAGTTCCCGGCGGACACCCTGCCGGAGAGCGCCGAGGCCATCGTGCTTTGGGCGGAATTCAACGGGCTGGCACCGGGCGACATATTGCGCATGACCCTGACCGGTCCGGGCGGTGAGGAAATGGCCAGCGCCAGCGAGACCATGCCAGCGGCGAAGGTCCGCCAGTTCCTGTTCATCGGCAAGAAGCGCGGGCAGCAGCCCTGGCCGAAGGGAACCTATGCCGGCCGCGCCAGTGTCGAACGCAAGGACGGGCTGGGTGCTGGCAAGCGTGAAATCCGCTACAGCTTCACGGTGCGGTAGCGTCCCACCCACTTCGATGTTGATTAGCGGCGGGCGAAGTGCATACTCCCCGCGCTTTCAGGCTGGCCCGGAATGGTCTAGGGTCCGCCCTTCGGACATCGTATGCCCCGGAAGACGCCATGCATCGCTATCGTACCCATACCTGCGCCCAGCTTCGTGCCGAGAATGTCGGCGAGACCGTCCGCCTGTCCGGCTGGGTGCATCGCAAGCGTGATCACGGACAGCTCGTCTTCGTCGACCTGCGTGACCATTACGGCATCACCCAGTGCGTGGTCGATACCGAATCGCCGGTTTTCAAGAGTGTGGAAACGGTGCGACCGGAAAGCGTGGTCATCGTCACCGGCCGTGTCGTCAGCCGCGATGCGGAGACGGTGAATTCAAAGCTGCCGACCGGCGATATCGAGGTGCGCGTCGATAGTTTCGAGGTGGAATCGGCTGCCGATGTGCTGCCGCTGCAGGTGGCGGGTGACGAGGATGCCGGCGAGGAAACCCGCCTGCGCTACCGCTTCCTCGATCTGCGGCGCGAGCGCATCCACCAGAACATCCTGCTGCGCTCCCGGGTCATTTCCTCGATCCGCAACCGGATGGTGGCTCAGGGCTTCACCGAATTCCAGACGCCGATCCTGACCGCCTCCTCGCCGGAAGGCGCGCGCGACTTCCTGGTGCCCAGCCGCCTGCATCCGGGTAAGTTCTACGCCCTGCCGCAGGCGCCGCAGCAGTTCAAGCAGCTGGTGATGATCTCCGGCTTCGACCGTTATTTCCAGATCGCGCCCTGCTTCCGCGACGAGGACAGCCGCGCCGACCGCAGCCCCGGCGAGTTCTACCAGCTCGACCTTGAGATGAGCTTCGTCGAGCAGGAGGATGTGTTCGCAGCGGTCGAGCCAGTGCTCGCCGGCGTTTTCCGCGAATTCTCCGACTGGAGCGTGCCGGACCAGTTCCCGCGCATCCCGTTTGCCGAGGCGCTGCTGAAATATGGCTCCGACAAGCCGGACCTGCGCAACCCGCTGATCATCAGCGACGTGACCGACATCTTCGCCGACACCGACTTCACCGTGTTCCGCAAGAACATCGAGAAGGGCGCCGTTGTGCGCGCCATTCCGGGGCCGAACTGCGGCAGCCGCGCGATCTGCGACCGCATGAACAGCTGGGCGCAGGGCATGGGCGCGCCGGGCATGGGCTACATCATGTTCGCCGAGGGCGAGGGGCGCGGCCCGATCGCCAAGTTCCTGTCGCCGGAGAAGCTGGCCGACCTGAAGCAGCGCACCGGCCTTGGCGATGGCGATGCGGTGTTCTTCGCCTGCGACAAGCCGCTGAAGGCGGCACAACTCGCCGGCCAGGCCCGCACCAAGCTGGGCCAGGACCTCGACCTGCTGGAAAAGAATGTGTTCCGGCTGTGCTGGATCGTCGATTTCCCGATGTTCGAACTGGACGAGGAAACCGGCAAGATCGAGTTCTCGCACAACCCCTTCTCCATGCCGCAGGGCGGCAAGGAGGCGCTGGAGACCATGGACCCGCTGGATATCCTGGCCTACCAGTATGACGTGGTGTGCAACGGCGTGGAGCTGTCGAGCGGCGCCATCCGGAACCATCGCCCGGACATCATGAAGAAGGCGTTCGAGATCGCCGGCTATTCGGAAGCGGTGGTGGAAGCGAAGTTCCCCGCCCTGTGGAACGCCTTCCATTACGGCGCCCCGCCGCACGGTGGCATTGCGCCGGGCATCGACCGCATCGTCATGCTGCTGGCTGACGAGCCGAACATCCGCGAGGTCATCCTGTTCCCGATGAACCAGAAGGCGGAAGATCTGCTGATGGGCGCCCCCAGCGAGGTGACGCCGGAACAGCTGCGCGAGCTGCACATCCGTTCGGTGCTGCCGCCTGAAAAGAAGAACTGAGGCGGATGGCGGAACCGGGGGAGGCTGGCTACGCGCTGGAGGCTCAGGTGGGGCATCTGCTCCGCCGGGCACATCAGCGGGCGACGGCGATCTTCCTGGCCGCCATGCAGGAACATCAGGTCACGCCGACGCAGTGGGCCGCCCTTGCCAAGCTGCGCGAAGAGGGCAGCCTCTCGCAGAACCATCTGGGCCGGCTGACGGCGATGGACCCGGCGACGATCCAGGGTGTCTCGCGCCGGCTGATCGCGCGCAAGCTGGTCTGCCGGCAGGCCGACCCCGATGACCGCCGCCGTGCCGTGCTGCGGCTGACGGAGGCCGGCGAAAGGCTGGTGGACGGGCTCTACGGTGCCGCCTTCGGTATCAGCCAGGACACGCTGGCACCGCTCTCCGAGACTGAGCGCGAAACCTTCCTGTCGATGCTGCGCCGGCTGAGCTGAGGCCCGCCCTATTTCGTCAGGGGAATGGCGTAGCGCACCATGGTAGCGGGACCGGCCACGCGGTCATAGAGCAGCCGGGCGGTCTCGTTATCCTCGTCGGTGTGCCAGTAGAGCCGGAACCAGCCCTCGTCACGTCCCCGGGCGGCCAGCCATTCGATGAGCGCCCGGCCGACACCCTGGCCGCGTGCCGCCTCGGTCACGAACAGATCCTCCAGATAGCAGACTGTCTTCAGGCTCCAGGTGTGCGGATGCAGTACATAATGCATCAGCCCCAGCGCTTCGCCGGTTTCCGCACTCTCCGCCAGCATGCCGTGGATCGCCGGATCGCCGCTGGTCAGCTTCTCCCACAGCCCGTCAATGACCGGGGCCGGCAACCTCACCTTGTAGAAGGCACAATAGCCATCCCAGAGCGATTGCCAGACCGGGCGGTCCCCTTCGGTCAGCGGGCGGAGAATTGCCTGCGCCTTCATATTTCCGTCCTCATCACCAGCGGTCACAGCCCCTAATCATCCCAGCCGCCAAGCCGAAGCATCTCATCCGAGTTGCGGGGAAACAGCTCGTCGACGAGCTGCCGCGCGTAAGCGCGAAAGGCAGGATCGTCGACACCTCCAAAATTCTGGGCATAGCCGCTGACCGATGCGTACATCCTGTCGCGGTGGCAGAACACGGCCAGGGTGTTCATGCTCGGCCTTTCCGTATTCTGCCGCGTCTCGCCCGCGCAGACCTCGTCCGCGCGCAGGTTCAGCGCGTTGTTGAACAGGAAGATGATGCGCCAGTTCGGCTCCTGCACCGCCGCACGGTCGGCGGTGAACTGCGTCGTCATGCCGAAGACCGTTCCGCTGATGATGTCGGCGACGCGCGGCGCAAGCTGCTGCCCGGTCAGCCCCATGGCGCCGACGGGCACCTCGACCAGCACCGGGCCTTCACGCCCCGCATATTGCAGATGGTCGCGCACGAAGGGGCCGGGGTCACTCATCCCGCCACGCACCGTGCGGACGCTGCCGGGGCCGGTGCAGGCGGCCAGCACGAAGGCGGCAAGCAGGACGGTCAGGGCCGGCAGGGCGATGCGGCGGTGGGGGCGCCGGAAAGCAGGCATGGGAAAAGGCCTCTGTAATCAATAGGTCTTAAGGATATGGGCATCGATTCCGGCGAGGCCAAGCGCGTATCACCGCCCGGCGGCGCTGACCGCCTTGCGGGCCAGGGTGGTGATGCCTTTCCAGTCGCCAGCCTGCACCAGCGTGTCGGGGGCCACCCACGACCCGCCGACGCAGAACACGTTCGGCAGGGCCAGATAGTCGGCCATGTTCTCCGCCGTCACGCCGCCGGTCGGGCAGAAGGCGAGGTCCGGCATGACCGGCGCGATGGCCTTCAGTGCCGCCGGTCCGCCCATCGGCCCGGCCGGGAAGAATTTCAGCGAGCGGTAGCCCAGTTCGCGCGCCAGCATCATCTCCGAGACGGTGGCCACGCCCGGCAGCAGCGGGATACCGCTATAGCGGCCGGCATCGGCCAGTGTCTTGGTCAGGCCCGGGCTGACGGCAAAGGTGGCGCCGGCATTGGCCGCGCGATCCATATCCTCCGGCTGCAGGACGGTGCCAACTCCCAGCATGATATCCGGCATAGCCTCACGGATCAGCCGCAGCGCTTCCAGCGCCACCGGCGTGCGCAGCGTGACCTCCAGGATGGTGAGGCCGCCCTCCGCCAGCGCGCGGGCCAGCGGTACCGCCTGCGCTGTGTCGCGGATTGCCAGCACGGGGATGACCGGCACCTGGCCGAGTATCTTTTGCAGGGACATCAGGGCACCTTTCCGCGACGGCGATTGCGATCTCCGCTATAAATCGCAACCATATTGCCAAATTCCCGAACAAGCGGAGGAAAATTCGTGAGCAACAAACCCGATGTATTGCTGACCCGTGCCGTCTATCCCGGCACCGTGAAGACGCTGGAGGAGGAGTTCAACCTCCACAAGCTCTGGCTGGCCCCCGATCCCGACAAGATGGTCGTCGAGCTGGCGCCAACGCTGCGCGTGATCGCCGGCGGCTATGGCTGCAATGCGGATTTCCTGGCGAAGTTCCCGAAGCTGGAACTGGTCGCCAATTTCGGCGTCGGTTACGACACCATCGACGTGCAGTACTGCAAGAAGCACGGCATCCGCGCCACCAACTCGCCCGACGTGCTGAATGATGAGGTGGCGGACACCGCGATGGGGCTGCTGCTGTGCACGGCGCGCCAGCTGGTCGTCGGTGACCGCTTCGTGCGCGAGGGCAAGTGGCTGAAGGGGCCGATGCCGCTGACCACCAACATCACCGGAAAGACCATGGGCATCGTCGGTCTGGGCCGCATCGGCCAGGCCATCGCCGACCGGGCCACAGCCTTCAAGATGAACATCGTCTATCACAACCGATCGAAGAAGGATGTGCCCTACAAGTACTATCCGAACCTGGTGGACATGGCGCGCGATGTGGATGTGCTGATGGTCATCATCCCCGGCGGTGCGGAAACCTCGAAGCTGATCAGCCGCGAGGTGATGGAGGCGCTGGGCCCGACCGGCATCCTCATCAATGTCGCGCGCGGCACGGTGGTGGACGAGCAGGCGATGATCGATCTGCTGAAGTCGGGCAAGCTGGGTGCGGCCGGCCTCGACGTGTTCGAGAAGGAGCCGCAAGTGCCCCAGGCCCTCATCGAGATGACGGAGAATGTCGTGCTGCAGCCGCATGTCGGCAGCGCCACTCACGCCACCCGCACGGCGATGGGCCAGCTGATGATCGACAACATCAAGGCGCATTTCGCCGGCAAGCCGCTGCTGACCGAGGTGCCTGAGACAAAGGGCTGAGCGGCTTATAGCTTATAGACAAAACCCCCGCCGGTCTGGCGGGGGTTTTCTTGTTCTACACCGCGACAGTCGGCTGCGGGCTGAGCGCCAGCATCGCCTGCTTCACCGGTTCCGGTACGGCGATGGTCTTGCGGGTTTCCAGATCGAAGGCGATGACAGCCGCCAGCGAGCGGGCGACACAGCGACCGTCCACGAACAGGCCCTGGCCCATCGTCACCGACTTGGTGCCCACCTTCACCGTGCGCGTGCCGATGCGCATGACGGCGGGGAAGGTGACTTCCGCCCCATAGTCGATGGTCAGGCGGCCCAGGACCCAGGCGTTCTTCACGCCACAGCGCGCCGCCACCTCGCGGATCATGTGCACGCGGCCCGATTCGCAATAGGCGGCATAGCTGACATTGTTCACATGCCCCAGCATATCGACATCGGAGAAGCGGACATTCTCCTCGTTCCAGAAGGCATAGGCGGCCGGATCGGCGAGGTCGATGCCGAATTCGGCGAACGGGTCGGTCATGGCTGGGTATCCATCGTCTGTACTGAAGCGGCAATCCCTTAACGCGAAACCGGCCGGGCTGTCGAGCGCCGGCCGGCTTCTTGTTTGGTCTAGTTTACGCCCTTAGTTCCCGTCGGAGCGCTCCGAGGCCGGAACCGGCTGCGGCTCCGAGGGACGCAGCAGGATCTGGCTGGCAATGGTCAGCGCAACCAGGCCAGCGCCGACCAGATCGGTCAGCAGGCCCGGCTTGATCAGCACGAACGCCGCGGCGATCAGCATTACCCGCTCCCAGATCCGCGCACGGCCCCAGAAGAAGTAGCTGTGCAGGCCGCCGGCCAGACAGACGACGCCGACGGTGGCGGTGACAACGGTTTGCAGGATGCGGTCCCAGTCGCCGATCAGCAACAGGGACGGGCCGAAGACGAACATGAACGGGATGATATAGCCCGTCAGGCCCAGCTTCACGGCCGCCCAGCTGCTTTCCACCAGACCCGCGCGGGAAATGCCGTTGGCGGCATAGACTGCCATCGCCACCGGCGGGGTGATGGCCGACAGCACGGCGAAGTACAGCACGAACAGATGCGCCGCCTCCACTTGCACGCCCAGCTTCACCAGCGCCGGCACCAGCAGGGCTACCTGCACGATGTAGGCCGGGGTCGTCGGCAGGCCCATGCCCAGGATGATGCCCGCGACCATGGTCAGGA
The DNA here is from genome assembly GCF_000299935.1 of Oceanibaculum indicum P24. Lineage (NCBI taxonomy): Bacteria > Pseudomonadati > Pseudomonadota > Alphaproteobacteria > Rhodospirillales > Oceanibaculaceae > Oceanibaculum > Oceanibaculum indicum. The sequence continues at coordinate 66,317 of NZ_AMRL01000005.1, forward strand.
ACAGCGCCATGATCAGCGAGTTCTGGGAGATCGCCAGCACGATGCCGGTGAAGTCCAGGCCAAGGCCGGTCAGGGTGATGGTGCCGATGACAATGCCGGCGCAGGCACAGGCCAGCGCCACCACGAGGGTGTTGCGGGCACCCGATTCAAGCGCGTCCAGGATCACCATCGGGGTGAAGGTCCTGCGGGTGCTGGCACGCAGCCAGGTGGTCGGAATGACCGAGCCGATGCCGCACAGCGCGGCGAAGGCGGCGCTGTAGCCGGCCAGCAGCACGCCGACAATGATGAACAGCGGCAGGAACAGGTGGCCACGCTCGCTCAGGACCTTGCCCAGGCGGGGCAGGTCAGGCTTCGGCAGGCCAACCATGCCGACGCGCTTCGCTTCGAAATGCACGGCCACGAAGACCGCGACGTAGTACAGCACGGCTGGCAGGATCGCGAAGGCGGCGACAGCCAGGTAGGAGGTGCCCAGAAACTCCGCCATCACGAAGGCGGCCGCGCCCATGATCGGGGGCATCAGCTGGCCGCCGGTGGAGGCGACAGCTTCGACCGCGCCGGAGAAGGCCGGGCGGTAGCCGGTGCGCTTCATCAGCGGGATGGTGAAGGTGCCGGTGGTCATAACGTTGGCGACAGCGCTGCCCGACACGGTGCCGAACAGGCTGCTGGTGATGACGGCGACCTTGGCGGGGCCGCCGGCGGTGTGGCCGGCCAGGGCCAGCGCGAAATCCATGAACAGCTGTCCGGCGCCGCTCTTCTCCACGAAGGAGCCGAACAGGATGAACAGCATCACATAGGTCGCCGAGACGTAGAGCGGGATGCCGAAGATGCCCTCGGTCGTCAGATACAGCTGATCCAGCATGATCCCGACCGACTGGCCGCCGGCAGTCAGCCCGTACAGCAGGAAGGCGCTTGCGGTGATCGGCAGCGCCCAGCCGGTGGCGCGGCGCGTCGCCTCCATAACCAGCAGGATCAGGCCGATGCCGAAGATGTAGTCCAGCATGACCGGATCATCGACATAGTACATCCGGTTGACGATGTAGTTCAGGTTCGCCATCGGATAGATCGCGCAGGCTGCGGCTGCCAGCAGCAGCGCAATGTCGATCAGGCTTGGGCGGTCCGCCGTGCCTTTCCAGCCCGGTAGGATCAGGAAGGCAAGCACCAGCGCGAAGGCCAGGTGCATGCCGCGCATTACATAGGCGTCCGGCGAGCCGAAGAAAGCGATGTAAAGGTGGAACGCGGACATGCTGACGGCCACCAGAGTTATGATCCAGCGGGTCAGGGAAACAGGAAGGAACATTGTTTGGGCTCTCCCCCAGGACGCCACGATTTTACGTCGTCAAGGGCTTTGATGACCGCCCGGTCGGGGCGTCGCGATCCGCGTCTTTGCCGCGCGGTTGAGGTTATAGGGAAAAGCCCGCCACTTCCGTGGAAGGAAATGGCGGGCTTTACGCGGTAAACGGGCGATGGATTACATCACGCCCTTTTCCTTGTAGAACTTCTCGGCGCCCTTGTGCATCGGAACGCCGGTATCGGTCGACATGACCTTGATATCGGTGTCCTTCATCACGCGGACGATGGAGGTCAGGTCTTCGTTGTTCTCCGCCAGGCCCTTGGTCATCTTGTAGACGACGTCCTCATCCAGGTCGCAGCGCGCGATCACATGGGTGGCATAGCCGACGGCCTGAACGTCCTTGTCCTGCTTCGGATAGGAACCGGCCTTGATGTTCAGCTTGGTGTAGCCGGGGTTAAGGGCGCGCATCTCGGCGAACTTGTCGTCGCCGACGCTGACCAGCTTGATGTCGCGGGCCGAGGCCAGGTCCATGATGGCCGAGGCGGGGACCGTGGTGCCCAGCGTGAAGGCCTGGGCGTTGTTGTCCTTCATCAGTGACACGGCGTCGGTGTAGGACACGTAGCTGACCTTGCTCATATCCTCGTACTTCAGGCCATAGACGCCGAGGATCTGCTGGCTGATGAACTCGGCGGTGTTGCCCTTCGGCTGCACGGCGATCGCTTTGCCCTTGAAGTCAGCAACCGAGTTGATGCCGGAATCGGCGTTCACGACGATCTGGAAATACTGCGGATACAGCGTCGCGACGTTACAGACGTTCGTCGCCTTCTCCTCGAACGGCGCGCGGCCGGCGACACCGTCCACGGTCGAGATAGAGTTGGCGAAGCCCATGTCGGCCTTGCCGGCCTGCACGGCCTTCACATTGGCGATACCCGCACCCGGCAGGACCATCACCTTCATGCCGTCCTTGCCGGCGAAGTTCGCGATGGCGCCGCCCAGCGGATACCAGGAACCGCCCTGCGGGCCGGTCATCAGCTTAACGGTCTGGGCCTGCGCACCGGCGGACGCCAGCAGGGCGACACCCATGCCCGCAGCCAGAAGAGACGTCTTCACTTTAAAGCTCATTGTTATCCTCCCGATTGAAGTAGTGTTCTAAAAATACCATGCGTGCACATGATATCCCTAATCAATTGTCGCACAAACCTATCAGGCCGCCAACCGTGCCAGCGTGAAGGGTGCGCCGGCCCGCTCCGCGATGCCGGCCAGCATCTCCACCATCGGTCCGGCGATGGGGATGCCGTCGCGTTCGCGCTTGGCCCGGCGGTCGAATTCCGGATCGCCGGGAACCAGCACGGGTTCCGCCGGATCCACCGGGCGCGCATTGTGCAGCCGGTCGATCATGGCGTCGAGTTCGTCCTCGAAATCCGTCTCGTCGCGGAAGGCGTGCGGATCGAGGGCGAAGAAGAAATGGCCAATATCGTAATGCCCTTCCGGCCGGTTGCGCAGCGGCGCATAGGTGGCGCCGGCCAGCATGGTGGACAGGATCTCCACCATGGCCGCCATGCCATAGCCCTTGTGGCTGCTCATCGTGCCGGAACCGCCCAGCGGGGTCATCAGGCGCGTGGCCATCGCCTGTTCGGGGTTCAGCTCAGGCTTGCCTTCCGGCGTCAGGGCCCAGCCCTCGGGCAGGGTCTTGCCGGCAAGCCAGGCCAGCTTCAGCTTGCCGATGGCGACCGTGCTGGTCGCCATGTCCAGAAGGAAGGGCCGGTTCTTGCGCGTCGGCGCGGCGAAGGCGAAGGGGTTGGTGCCGAACATCGGCTCCGCCGCGCGGGTCGGCACGATGGCCGGATTCCACACCGACGAGGTGGAGATGCCGATCAGCCCGTGCCGTGCTGCGCGCAACGCGTAGACGCCGGCCGCCCCGTAATGGTTGGAGTGACGCACCGTGACGGCCGCCATGCCGACCTTCTTGGCCTTCTCGATGGCAAGGTCCATGGCAATGCTGGACGGGTAGTGGCCAAGGCTGCCGCCGCCATCGATCATCGCCATGACCGGCGTTTCCTTTACCACCTTAACCTCTGGATTCATCTCCAGCCGGCCATCCTTGAACAGCTGCTCATAGGTCGGCAGCATGGTCACGCCGTGCGAATCGATGCCCATCAGGTCGGCTTCCAGCATGATCTCGACGCACTTGCCGATAGCGTCCTCCGCCATGCCCCAGGCCCGGAAGATCGCCGTCATCTGCTCGGCCAGGACATCTGCCTTGACCGTGATTTCCCCACTCATGCTCACTTCCCCTTGAAACGGGCGCACAGCGCCTCTGCCTGGCGCGCCAGTAGCGCCGCGTCATTGCCGAGCGCGACGAAGCCGAAGCCCTGGTCGATCCAGAACTTCGCATCTTCCTCGACCGGCGCCAGGATGCCGGCCGGCTTGCCGGCCTTTTTCAGCCGGGACAGCGCGCCGAGGATCGCCTCGCGCACCGCCGGGTTGCGGTTGTCGCCGAGATAGCCCAGCGCCGCCGACAGGTCGGCCGGGCCGATGAACACGCCATCCACGCCCTCGACCGCCGCGATTTCCTCCAGCGCGTCGAGGCCGGGCTTGGTCTCGACCTGCAGCAGCAGGCAAATCTCGGCATTGGCCTTTTTGTGATAGTCCTTGATCCGGCCATAGCGGCTGGCGCGCACGGATCCGGCGACGCCGCGCATGCCCTCGGGCGGATAGCGGCAGGCGGCGACCGCGGCGCGGGCCTGCTCGGCAGTCTCGATCATTGGCACCAGCAGGGTGCGCGCGCCGACATCCAGCACACGCTTGATAAACACCTGATCGTTCCAGGGCACGCGGATCACCGGCATGGTGGTCTGCTGATGTTCCATCGCCATCAGCTGGTGCATCAGATCGACGGGATCGTTCGGCGAATGCTCGGCATCCAGCACCAGCCAGTCATAGCCGGCCTCGGACAGGATATCGGCGACGATCGGGCTGCACAGCGCCGACCAGAAACCCAGCTGCAGCTTGCCCTCGGCAAGGTTCTTCTTGAATGCGTTGCGGGGCAGTTCCATCAGTGGATCTCCGGTTCCGGCGTCGGTTCGCCGGCTTCGAGAATGTCGAAGTCGCAGCCCTTGTCCGCCTGGGTGATGTGATTCTGGAAGATCGCGCCATAGCCGCGCTGGTAATGCGGCTTCGGCGGCGTCCAGGCCGCCTTGCGCTTCGCCAGCTCGTCCTCGGAGACCAGCAGGTTCAGCTTGCGCCCGGCCACGTCCAGCTCGATCAGGTCGCCATCCTGCACCAGCGCCAGCGGTCCGCCGACATGGCTCTCGGGCGCCACATGCAGCACGCAGGTGCCGTAGCTGGTACCGCTCATGCGCGCGTCGGAGATGCGCACCATGTCGCGCACGCCCTGCTTCAGCAGCTTCTGCGGGATCGGCAGCATGCCCCATTCCGGCATGCCCGGCCCGCCCTTCGGCCCGGCGCTCTGCAGCACCAGAACGGAATTCTCCGTGACATCGAGATTCACATCGTCGATGCGCCGCGCCATGTCGTTGTAATCCTTGAACACGACGGCAGGGCCGGTGTGTTTCCAGAATTTCGGGTCGGCGGCGGAATGCTTGATGACCGCCCCGTCCGGCGCCAGGCTGCCGCGCAAGACCGCGAGGCCGCCTTCCTTGCTCAGCGCATTGGCCCGCGGGCGGATTACATCGTCCTGGATGATGCGCGCGCCGGCCACATTGTCGCCCAGCGTGCGGCCGTTCACTGTCATGCAGTCGCGGTGCAGCCCGTCGCCCAGTTCCTCCAGCAGCGCGCGGATGCCACCGGCATAGTAGAAATCCTCCATGATGTACTTGCCGGAGGGCCGGATGTTCGCAAGGAACGGCGTGCGCCGGGAGATCGCGTCGAACCGGTCGAGGTCCAGCGGGATGCCGGCGCGCCGGGCCATCGCCACCAGATGCACGACGGAATTGGTCGAGCCGCCCATCGACACCACGGTGGCGATGGCGTTCTCAATGGCCTTCTCGGTCACGATCTCGGACGGCTTCAAATCTTCCCACACCATCTCCACGATGCGCCGGCCGGTGGCGGTGGCCATGCGGGCATGGTTGGAATCGGCCGCCGGGATCGAGGCGGAGCCGGGCAGGGTCAGCCCCATGGCCTCGGCCGCGCACATCATCGTCGCCGCCGTGCCCATGGTCATGCAGGTGCCGGGCGTGCGGGCGATGCCATCCTCGACACCTTCCCAGTCCTCCTGCGTGATGTTGCCGGCGCGCAGCTCCGCCCAGTATTTCCAGCTGTCCGAGCCGCTGCCCAGCACCGTGCCGTTCCAGTAGCCGCGCAGCATCGGCCCGGCCGGCATGAAGATCGCCGGCAGGTTCATCGACAGCGCGCCCATGATCAGCGCCGGTGTGGTCTTGTCGCAGCCGCCCATCAGCACCACGCCATCGGCGGGGTAGCCGCGCAGCAGCTCTTCCGTCTCCATCGCCAGCAGGTTGCGATAGAGCATGGTGGTCGGCTTCTGGAACGGTTCCGACAGCGAGATGGCGGGCAGCTCCATCGGGAAGCCGCCGGCCTGCCAGATGCCGCGCTTCACCTCCTCCACGCGCACCTTGAAGTGGCTGTGGCAGGGGTTGATGTCGTTCCAGGTGTTGACGATGGCGATGACCGGCTTGCCGGCCCAATCCTCCTTCGCGTAGCCCATCTGCTTGGCACGCGACCGGTGCCCGAAGGACCGCAGGTCATCGACGCCGAACCAGCGGTGGCTGCGAAGCTCTTCCGGCTTCTTTCTGGCTTTGCTGCTCATGGTGTCCCGTCAGCCTTTCTTCGCCGACGCCTTCAGCGCCGTGATGGTGGTGCGGGTGCTGATCTGTTCCGGATCGGTCCGCAGCTCGATAATCGCCGCCGTGCCGGATTTCACCGCCCGCTCGAAGGCCGGCATGAATTCCTCGGTCTTCGTGACGGTCTCGCCATGCGCGCCATGCGCCTTGGCCAGCATTGCATAGTCCGGGTTGGTCAGGTCGGTGGCGCTGCGCCGGTCGGGGTAGCGCTTCTCCTGATGCATGCGGATGGTGCCGTACATGTTGTTGTTGAACACCAGGATGATCGGCTTGGCGCCGTGATGCATCGCCGTCGCCAGCTCCTGGCCGGTCATGCCGAAACCGCCATCGCCGACGCAGGAGACCACGATGCGGTCCGGATGCGTGATCGAGGCGGCGACGCCCGCCGGCACGCTGTAGCCCATGGCACCGCTGGTCGGGCCGAGCAGGTGGCCGGGACGGCCGAAATGCAGGAAGCGCTGCGGCCAGCCGCTGAAATTGCCGGCATCGACGGTGACGATGGCGTTCTCCGGCAGCCGGTCGCGCAAGGCGAGCATGCACTTGCCAGCATCCAGCTTGTCACCCTTGTAGGGCTCGGGCTGGAACCACTCCAGGAATTCAGCGCGAGCACCCTTGGTCCAGTCGGCCCAGGCCGAACCGTCAACCGGCTTCATCGCCTTCAGGGCAGCGGCCAGTTCCGGCATGCCGGAGACGATGCCCAGCTCCGGCCGGAAGGTGCGGCCGATCTCGATGGGATCGACATGGGCATGCACCATGGTCTTTGCCGGTTCCGGCAGGCCCATCAGCGTATAGCCCTGGGTCGTCATCTCGCCGAGCCGCGCGCCGGCGACGATCAGCAGGTCGGCCTCCTTCACGCGCGCCAGCAGCTTCGGCCCGGTACCGGTGCCGAGATCGCCGACGAAGCCCGGATGCTTGGTGCTGACGACGTCCTGGCGGCGGAAGGAGCAGCAGACCGGGATGTTGTTAGCCTCGGCGAAGGCGCTGATGTCCGTCGCCGCCGCATCGCTCCAGCCGCTGCCGCCGACCAGAAGCATCGGCTTCTTCGCCTTGGCCAGCATGCCGCGCAGCGCCTCGATTTCGCCCGCACCCGGATGCGGGCGGGATGTCTGGTAGGGCCGGGCAGTGGGGGCCGAGACATGGTCGCGCAGCATGTCCTCCGGCAGCGCCACGATCACCGGGCCGGGACGGCCGGAGCTGGCGATGTGGAAGGCGCGGTGCATGATCTCCGGGATGCGCTCGGCATCGTCGATCTGCTCCACCCATTTCGCGATGGGGGCGAAGAAGCGGCGATAATCGATCTCCTGGAACGCTTCGCGGCCGAACTGGTCGCGGGCGACCTGGCCGATCAGCACCACCATCGGCGTGGAATCCTGCTGGGCGGTGTGAATGCCGATGGAGGCGTTGGTGGCGCCGGGGCCGCGCGTGACCATGCACACGCCGGGCTTGCCGGTCAGCTTGCCATAGGCCTCCGCCATGTTGGCCGCGCCGCCTTCCTGGCGGCAGGTGATGTATTTGATGGAAGGCACGTCCACAAGCGCGTCGAGCACTTCGAGATAGCTCTCGCCGGCAACGCCAAAGGCGTATTCGACGCCATGCAGCTTCAGGGCGTCGACAATAAGCTGCCCGCCCGTGCGGGTATTCTGCTGGCCGGTCACGGACCGTTCCTCCCTAGTTTGCGGCTGTACGCGGTTAGATCCGCCGTCTTTTATAGACGCGGGGAAACCGCGCGCGAAGATACTCCAAGTTTTCGAGGAACCCTCTCTGGTTGTCAACAAAACTGACAGCAAGCGGGTGCGGCTTTTCGCCTTTCGATGTGCCCTGCAGTTTGCGCCAAATGCCCATGATTCACCTTGGGGCCGTCACTTTTGCGTCAAGAAGTGACGGCAAGAATCGACGCTGTAATGGTGGATTTTGTCAGATATAGCACCCTCCTGCCGCGGCCCCTGGCGCGCCGTCTGGCAACCGGACTGCGGCTGGTCGCTGCCTTTGTCACGGCGGTGGCGCTGCTTGCCGGCGGCTGGCTGTTGTGGCTGTCGCAGCAGGATGAACTCGACTCCCTGCCGCGGGCCGACGGGCGTTTGATCTTCGAGCAGGAACACCAGTCCGTCTCCGGTGCCCGCATTGACCGGCACATCCTGTTCCGGGACGCCCGGCTGGGCCGGATCGGCGTGACCATCAGCATGCCCCAGGCCATCACCGGGGAGGCGATGCCGGTGGTTGTCGTGCTGGGCTCCTCATGGGAAGGGCGGGACAATATCGCGCCGTTCGGCGATATGGGCCGTACGGTGATGATCGGCTATGACTGGCCGTTCTCCCGGCAGGCATTCGATGGCGATGCGCTGGCGGCATTGACGCCGGACATGCGCCGCCGCGCACTTGGCGTGCCGGGGCAGGTACGTGCCGTGCTCGACTGGCTGGATGGTCAGAGTTGGGCCGACACCAGCCGGGTCAGCCTGGTCGGCTATTCTCAGGGAGCGGTCATTGCGCCCAGCGTGCAGCGTATGTTGCAGGAGGGCGGCCATAGTGTCGGCTGGACCGTGCTCATCAATGGCGGTGCCGGCCTTGGCACCATGATCGCGGACACGACCGCCCTGCATCCGGCCTGGGCGCGGCCTTTCCTCGGCCTGACGGCGGACAGGCTGCTGGAGCCGATTGAGCCGGCAGCGCATCTGCCGCATCTCGACGGACAGTTCCTGATGCTGTCCTGGGACGGCTCCGGCCTGCCGGCGCAGGCGGTTGCGGATTTCCAGGCGCTTGCGCCCAAGGACAAGAGCCTCGTGACGGTCCCTGAGACCGGTCGGGCGGAACGGCTTGCCCGCTCGCTTTCGATGGCGCGCGACTGGCTGACGGCGCAGCAGGCAATCGTTCCTGAAGGCGCCGGCATCGAAAACAACCTGTCCAGCGATCGGACCGCGCCAGCCCGGCCGGAAATCGCCTCCTCAGGGGTCAAGCCCATCAAGGTTGTTCCGGTCGCGGTGCAGGAGTAGAAAGGCGCGCATAGCGCTTGAGGACGATCTTGAATCTGCTGTTCATTACCTCCAATCGGGTTGGCGATGCGATCCTGTCGATGGGGCTGCTGTCGGCGCTGTCGGCGCGTTACCCGAAGGCAAGGATCACCGTCGCCTGCGGCTCGCTGCCGGCCCCGCTGTTTGCACATCATCCGGGCGTTGTCCGCGTGCTGCCGGTGGTCAAGCGACGCCACGGGCTGCACTGGCTGAAACTGTGGCGCCAGGTCGCCGGCACTTTCTGGTACATGGCGGTCGATCTGCGCAATTCGGTGATCGGCTATCTGCTGCCGCGCCTCTGGCTCATCCGGCTGGGCCGCCACCGCCCCGACCGCCATGTGGTGGAGGAAGAGGCCGCGCTGATCGGCGAAGCGGTGCCAACGCCGCCTCGGCTTTATCTCTCCACCGCGCATCAGGAGGCGGCTGCCGCCATCCTGCCGGCTGACCAGCCTGTGCTGGCGCTGGGGCCGGCGGCCAACTGGGCCGGCAAGCAATGGCCGGTGGACCGTTTCATCGACCTTGCAAAGCGGCTGACCGCGCCGGGCGCGCCGCTGCAGGGGGCCGCCATTCTGGTGACCGCCGCCGCGCATGAACGGGATGTCGCCCAGCCGGTGCTGGATGCCTTTGCCGACCAGCAGACTATCGATTTCATTGGTGCCGATCTGCCCTCCACTGCCGCCGCGCTGGCGCGCTGCCGGCTCTATATCGGCAATGATTCCGGCCTGATGCACATGTCGGCTGCCGTCGGCACGCCGACGCTGGGGCTGTTCGGTCCGACCGACGACCGCCGCTACCGCCCGTGGGGCGAGCAGTGCGATTTCGTGCGCGCGCCGCAGGGCTGGCGCGAGCTTATTGCCGCCGTGGACAGTGGCGCCGTGCCCGGCGACCGTCTGATGGACGGCGTGACGGTGGAGATGGCCCAGGACGCCGCCGAGCGTTTGTTGGCGCGGACGGGACAAGCTGATGGCTGACGTGGTGGCAGCCGACGGGAAGGTCGCCATCATCCAGCCGCTGCCCGGCGTCGGCGACATGGTATGGCACCTGCCGCACATCCACGCGCTGGCCGAGGCACAGCCGGAAGGCGCTGTCGCCGTGATCACCAAGCCGCGCTCCCGCGCCGACCAGCTGTTCGCCGCAGACCCCGCCGTATCCGAGGTTATCTGGCTCGACCGGGCGCAGGATGGTAATGGCGGCGCGCATGACGGCGTGCTGGGCGTCCTGCGCCTCGCGCGCCTGCTGCGGTCCCAACATTTTCGCCGGGTGTATGTGCTGCACCATAGCTGGCGCTATGCCTGCGCCGCCTGGCTGGCCGGCATTCCCGAACGGTTCGGCTATGGCATGGGGCGGCAGCGCCGTTTCCTCAATCGGGTACCGTTCCTGCCGGAGGCGATGCGCCGCGATCATCCGCTCGACCTCGCCACCGCATGGCTGAAGGCGGCGGGCATCGCGCAGCCGGAACAGGAGCCGCTTCTGCGCCTCGATCCGGCGGCGGTGGCGCAGGCGCAGGCCGCCTATGCCGACCGTCCCCGGCCGTGGATCGCCCTCGGCCTTGGCAGTTCGGAGCCCTACAAGCAATGGGGCGCGGAGCGCTATGCGGCGCTGGCCGCCGCCCTTTCCGAAGCGGGCTGGGGGACTTTCTTCCTGCTGGGCGGGCCAGACGAAAAGCCGTTCCTGCCGGCGATCCGCGCGGCGCTGGGCGATGACCCTGGCCGGCTGGTCCAGAGTTTCGACATGAAGATGGGCGAGATTCTCGCCTTCCTGGGCGCGATGGACCTCTATGTCGGCAATGACACCAGCTTCCTGAATCTCGCCGCTGCGTCCGGCGTGCCGGCCATCGGCCTGTTCGGCGCGACGCCGCCGCTGACTCACAGCACCGCCATCACCGCCCTCCTGCCGCCCGATGGTGTGCCCGACAAGGCAGACGGCATGATGCGGATCACGGTCGAGGCGGTCATGGAAGCCGTCGCCGCGCACAAGGCCAAGAGTAATGGCTGAATCGAGCCGCTATCGCTGCATCGCCGTCTATAGCGGCGGGGAGATCATCGGCGATGGCGTTTACAAGCTGTCCTTCCTGCGCGCGCTGCGCAGCGCCTTCCCCGATGCGGTGATCGACTGGGTGTGTCCCGGCCCCACTGTCTATGCCGACCGCATCGCGCCGCTGACCGTGGGTCTGCTGGACCATGTCCATGCCAATATCCCGCTCGGCCAGAACAAGGCTGACCTGTTCCGCCCGTTGCCGATTGACGGCGGCTATGACCTTGTCTTTGACACGCAGCAGGTGGTGTGGCGTAGCCTGTGCGCCCGCCGGCTGAAGGCGCGCGACGGTATCTTCCTGTCGGGGGCGGCCCGGTTCTGGCTGTCCGGCATCCGGCCGCCGAAGGGGTATCAGCGACCGCGTCATATCCTGACGCGGTTCTTCGACATGATCGAGATGGCGGCCGGCCGTCGCCCGGCGCTGGACCGGGCGCTGCCGCTGCCAGCCGACCTGCTGGACAAGGCGCGGCAACAGCTGCCCGATGGTCCTGCCTATGTCGGATTCGCGCCGGGGGCGGGCGAGGCGCGCAAGCGCTGGCCGCTGGAACGCTTCATCGAGATCGCGCGGCTTCAGGCGAAGCGTGGCCGGGTGCCGGTCTTCATCCTGGGGCCGGCGGAAGCGGCGGAGTTGCTGGATATCCGTGCGGCGGTACCGACCGCCCTGTTCCCGGAGCAGGATACGGAATTGTGGGGCGACGGGTTCAACCCGATGCGCAGCATGGCGATCGGCACGCGGCTGGCCGGTGCGCTGAGCAATGACAGCGGCGTCAGTCACATGCTGGCCGCTGCGGACACGCCGCTGGTGGTACTGTACGGCCATACCAGCGCGGAGAAATTCGGCCCGGTGACGCGGCGCTCGATCTTCCTGCAGGCCAGCGCCTATGGCGAACCGGTCATCGGCTCGATTCCGGTCGAGGCGGTGGACGACGCGCTGGAGACGCTGCTGGCCTAAGCAGCCTGCCGCAGATACAGCGCGCCAGCGACGGCGACCGCCAGCCAGCCGAGGATCAGGCTGCCGCCGCCCAGCGGCGCCGACATCGGAAACAGCCCGCTGCCGGTCCAGGCCAGCTTGTACAGGCTGCCGCAGAACAGCACCGTGCCCAGCACGAACAGCGCCATGCCGGCGCTCAGCGCGGTTCGCGGCAGGCCCGGCTCCAGCTTCAGCAGGGCGAGCGACAGCGCCAGCAGCGCCACCGCGTGCAGCCCCTGATAACGCCAGGCCGTATCGAACCAGGCTTTTGCCTGCCCCTCCCCGGCGAAGGCATGGGCGCCGATGGCCCCCAGCGCCACCAGCACGGCGCCGTTCAGTCCGGTAAAGATCAGCCAGCCCGCCATTTTCCCGCTCCCTTTTCCGTCCGCAACTATCGCCGCCTGTCAAATGCCACGGTACAGTAGGGCAAAACCGGATGGAGACGGCAAGGTGACACACCCCGGCGACGATATGTACGACACGCTGCGTGGCTTTCTGGATACTGAGCGGCGGGCGCAGCGGGATTTCCTGGCGGCGCTGGTGCGCGTGCCGTCCGACAATCCGACGGGCGATTGCGCGCCGCATGCGGAAGCGGCGGCAAAGCTGCTGGAAGAGATGGGCTTTACGGTGGAACGCCATCCGGTGCCCGCCGAACTGTGCGCTGCGAACGGCATGATCTCCGCCACCAATCTGGTGATCCGCAAACGCTTCGGCAGCGGGCAGGGGCCGGTGATCGCGCTGAACGCGCATGGCGATGTGGTCGCGCCCGGTGAGGGGTGGAGCACCGATCCCTATGGTGCCGCGATCATCGACGGCGTGATGTACGGGCGCGGCGTGGCGGTCTCGAAATCCGACTTCGCCACCTACGCCTATGCGCTGAAGGCGCTAGAAGGTCTTGAGTCGGAAGGCGCTGCGCTGGACGGTACCGTCGAACTGCACCTGACCTATGATGAGGAGGTCGGCGGCGCCATCGGCCCGCAATGGCTGCTGGACACCGGCATCAGCAAGCCGGACCTCGCGATTTCCGCCGGTTTCGCCTATCAGGTCGTGACAGCGCATAATGGCTGCCTGCATCTGGAGGTGACGGTCAACGGCCGGTCGGCGCATGCCGCGAAGCCGGAGACAGGGCATGACGCGCTGGAGGCGGCGACGGCGATCTTAACCATGCTCTACGGCCTGCGCGACGGGCTGAAGGCAACGCGCTCTGCCGTACCCGGCATCGATCACCCGACGCTGGTGGTCGGGCTGATCGCCGGTGGCATCAACACCAATGTGGTGCCGGACAAGGTGGTCCTGCGGCTCGACCGACGGCTGATCCCGGAGGAGGATGCCGCCGTCGTGGAGGCCGCCTTGCGCCTCGCCATCGAGGATGCCGTCGAGGCGCTGCCGGGCATTTCCGTCGCGATCCACCGGCTGCTGCTGGCGACGCCACTGGGACCGCTGCCCGGCGTGGAACGGCTGACCGGCCCGCTCTCCCGTCATGCCAGCGCCGTATTGGGTGAGGAGATCGGCACCGGCGGCCTGCAGATATACACCGATGCCCGCCACTATATGGCGGCGGGCGTGCCGACCGTGCTGTATGGCGCCGGGCCGCGCAGCATCCTGGAAGCCAACGGCCACCGCGCCGACGAAAGGCTGGTGCTGGCCGACCTCGACAAGGCGACGCTGGTTGTCGCCGCCACGCTGGCGGAACTGCTGAGGGGTGGCGGGGAGGGTGGTGATAATTGAAATGTCCCCCTCACCCAGCTCCGCCGAATTCGCTTCGCTCATAAGGCTCCGCAACCCTCTCCCGCGTTGGGGAGAGGGAAGGAAAGGGCGCCCAGAAAACCCTCTCCCCTTGCGGGAGAGGGTGGTGAGCGATAGCGAGCCGGGTGAGGGGGAAACTCCCCCTAAAACTGCCCCTCGTCGAGCGCCAGCGTGCTGCGGCCACCCTCGACCATGGCGGCCAGCAGGCCGGTCGCCTGCGGCAGATAATGTTCGGCATAGAAGCGTGCGGTGACCAGCTTGGCCTCGAGGAAGGACGCATCCTCGCCGCCGGACGACAGCCCGTCGAGCGCCGCCAGCGCGCCGCGCGCCACCATCCAGCCGCCGATGACGATGCCGCTGAGCTTCAGGTAATAGGCGGCCCCTGCCAGCGCCAGCGAACGGTCCTCCGGGAAGGTCGCCATCAGCCAGCCGGTGGCGAGTTCCAGCGCGTCGATGCCATCCTCCAGCGCGCGGGCAACCACCTCCATGTCATCGCCCGGCTGTTGCCGCAGCACATCGAGCGTGCCGGCCATCTCGGCGATCAGCTCATGCATCGAGGCGGCCTCGTCGCGCACGATCTTGCGGCCGACAAGGTCGTTCGCCTGGATGCCGTTGGTGCCCTCATAGATCGGCAGGATGCGCGCATCGCGGTAATGCTGCGCCGCCCCGGTCTCCTCGATGAAGCCCATACCGCCATGCACCTGCACGCCGGTCGAGGCGATCTCGATGCCAAGGTCGGTGCACCAGCCCTTCACGATGGGCGTCAGCAGGTCGATCAGCCGCTGCGCGCGGGCGCGCTGTGCGTTTTCGGGGTTCCGCTTGGAATGATCCAGCGCCCAGGCGGCGAGGTAGGACAGGCCGCGCATTGCCTCGATGCCTGATTTCATGCCCATCAGCATGCGCCGCACATCGGGATGCCGGATGATGGCCACAGGGCCAGCGGAGCCATTGGCATCGCGCGACTGGATGCGGGTCTTCGCGTAATCGAGCGCCTGCTGGTAGGCGCGCTCGGCGATGGACAGGCCCTGCGTGCCGACCGCGAGGCGGGCATTGTTCATCATGGTGAACATGCATTCCATGCCACGATTCTCGCCGCCGACCAGATAGCCGATGGCCCCGCCATTATCGCCATAGGCCATCACGCAGGTCGGGCTGGCATTGATGCCCAGCTTGTGTTCCAGCGAGACGGGACGGAGGTCGTTGCGCTCCCCCAGGCTGCCATCCGGGTTCACCAGGAATTTCGGCACCAGGAACAGGCTGATGCCCTTGGTGCCCTCCGGCGCATCGGGCAGGCGGGCCAGCACCATGTGGATGACATTTTCCGTCCAGTCATGGTCGCCATAGGTGATGTAGATCTTCTGGCCGGTGATCCGGTAATGGCTCCCTTCCGGCACCGCACGGGTCTTCACCGCCCCGACATCGGAGCCGGCCTGCGGCTCGGTCAGATTCATCGTGCCGGTCCAGTCGCCCGCGATCATGCGTGGCAGGTAGAGCGATTTCTGCTCCGCCGTGCCGTGGGCGTGCAGCAGTTCGATAGCGCCCTGTGTCAGCAGCGGGCACAGGCCGAAGGACATGTTGGCCGACTGCCACATCTCCGCCAGCGCCTGCTGCACCAGCCAGGGCAGGCCTTGCCCGCCATAATCGGGATCGAAGGGCACGCCGTTCCAGCCGCCTTGCGTGAACTGGCCATAGGCCGCCTTGAAGCCGTCGGGCGTGCGCACCACGCCATTCTCGATCCGGCTGCCCGCCCGGTCGCCCGGCGCGTTCAGCGGCGCAAGCACATCGCGCGCCAGCTTGTTGGCCTCCTCCAGCACCTGTTCGACCAGCGCCGGCTCCGCCGCCTCATAGCCCGGCAGGGAGGATACCCCCTTCAGGTCGAGCACGCGGTTCAGGACGAACGCCATGTCCTTCAAGGGCGCTGAATAGGCGGTCATGCGGCGGGACTCCCTGACGGCTGTTTTGCGTCATCTGACGGGCAAGCCGGCGGGATTGTCAATGCAGCACCGCACCTGTCATTCCCGGCCCCAAGCCCACTGGGTGCCGGGAATCCAGGGTTCAGCTCACTCGACCAATGATCCAGCAGGTTGACGCCTGGACCCCCGCAACAAGTGCGGGGGTGACGGTCGGAGTGGGTGGTGGCCTACAGCACCTTGCCGGGGTTCATGATGCCCTTGGGGTCGATCAGGCCCTTGATCTTGCGCATCAGCTCCATCTCGGTCTGGCTCTTGTAGCGGGTGATCTCCTCGCGCTTCAGCCGGCCGAGGCCGTGCTCGGCGGAGATGCTGCCGCCCATATCGTGCACGATGTCGTGGACGATCTCGTTGATCTCCTCCCAGCGCGCCAGGAAGGCCTGATTGTCGCCGCCCTTCGGCACCGACAAATTGTAGTGGATGTTGCCGTCGCCGACATGGCCGAAGCCGACCACGCGGATGCCGGGCACCGCCTTCGCAACCGCCTCGTCGGCGCGGCGCAGGAATTCCGGCACGCGGCTGACCGGCACCGAGACATCGTGCTTGATCGACGCCCCCTCCGGCTTCTGCGCCTCGGAGACGGTCTCGCGCAGCTTCCACATGGCGTTCGCCTGCGCCTGGTTCTGCGCGATGGCGGCGTCCAACACGAGGCCATCCTCCGCCGCCTTTTCCAGCAGGTTCTGCAGCTTTTCGGCGAGGCCGTCATCCTCCGGCGAAGTCGAGCTGAGTTCCAGCAGCACATGCCAGTCGTAACGCTGCGGCAGCGGATCGACCGTATCGGCGATGTGCGCCAGCACGAAGTCGAAGCAGATGCGCGGCATCAGCTCGAAGCTGGTCACACCGTCGGCGCTGGCGGCGCGGGCGCGGGCCAGCAGCTCGATGGCGGCGTCCGGGCCGGAAATCGCGACCATCGCCGTCTCGCGCCGTGTCGGCTTCGGGAACAGTTTCAGCACCGCCGCGGTGACGATGCCCAGCGTGCCCTCGGCGCCGACGAACAGATGCTTCAGATCGTAGCCGGTATTGTCCTTGCGCAACCCGCGCAGCCCTTCCCATACCGTGCCGTCGGGTAGCGCAACCTCCAGCCCCAGCACCAGCTCTCGCGTGTTGCCGTAGCGCAGCACATTCACCCCGCCGGCATTGGTGGAGAGGTTGCCGCCGATCATGCAGCTGCCCTCGGCGGCGAGGCTGAGCGGAAAGAAGCGGTCATTCTCTTCCGCGATGCGCTGCAAATCGGCCAGCACGCAGCCGGCCTCCACGGTCATGGTGTAGTTCATGCGGTCGATGGCGCGCACGCGGTTCATGCGGGCGAGCGACAGGATGATGCCGTCGAAATCCTCATAGGGGACGGAGCCGCCGACCAGCGAGGTGTTGCCGCCCTGCGGCACGATGGGGATGCCGGCCTCGGCGCACAGCTTCACCACCTCGGCCACTTCCGCCGTGTCCGCCGGCTTCACCACGGCGCGCGCCTGGCCGCGCCACAGCCCGCGCCATTCCACCAGATGCGGCTCCATCGCGTCGGCGGCGGTGATGTAGCCCTTGTCGCCGACCAGCGCGCGGATGCGTTGCAGCGTGTCGTCGATGACGGTTTCGGCCAGCGCCTTCATGGCGGTCAACTCCCTTGGGGTCGCGTTTTCCTCTGGTCCCATGTTACCCGCCAGTTTGGCAGGAACAAGGCCGCTCAGCGCGGGGAGGGGCCGTTGGGGCGGCATAGGTCATTCGCGCCCCCCGACCGGCTGCCGTTGCTGCATATTCTCACTCCGTTGGTCACCCCCACCCCAACCCTCCCCCGTCGAGGGGGAGGGAGAAGAGAGGCAGCATCCTTAGTTCCCTCCCCTCTTGCGGGGGAGGGTCAGGGAGGGGGGGTATCTTGAGGGGGGAGAAAAAAGGGGGCTATCGCGGGGCTGCCGCGCGGCGCAGGCGGTCGTTGATGGCAAGGCCGAGGCCGGCCTCATGTACCGGCATGACGGCGATGCCGGCCAGCCCCGGTCGGTCCAGTGCCCGCAGCAGGGCGAACAAATTGGCGGCGGCCTCTTCGAGGTTGCCAGTCTCGCTCAGATTCAGCGTGATGGCAGCCCCTGGCAGCGCCGGGCCGAAGGCCAGCAGCGCCTCGCCGGGCCGCACATCGGCCGCGTTCAGCCGTACCGGCAGGGCAGGGGCGTAATGGCTGGCAAGCTGGCCGGGAGAGGTCGGCGCGTCAGGATCGCTTTCGGGGGTAATGACGGGACCGGCCACCTGCTCCAGCGCTTCCAGCGTCACCCCGCCGGGGCGCAGCAGCACGGGCCGGTCACCGGTTGCATCGACCACGGTGGATTCGAGGCCGATGGCGCAGGGTCCGCCATCCAGCACCAGCGCCAGCCGGCCCGCCAGCCCCTCGGCGACATGCTCGGCACTGGTCGGGCTGACCCGGCCCGACGGGTTGGCGCTGGGCGCGACCACCGGGCGGCCAGTGGCTTCCAGCAGCCGCTTTGCCACCGGATGGGCCGGCACGCGCAAGGCGATGGTATCAAGACCGGCGCAGGCCAGATGCGAGACCGGGCAGTCCGGCCGGCGCTTCAGCACCATGGTCAGCGGCCCCGGCCAGAAGGCGGCGGCCAGCTTTTCCGCGAGCGGTGTGAACAGCGCCAGTTCCCGCGCGTGGGCCACATCGGGCAGGTGCGAGATCAGCGGGTTGAAGCTGGGCCGGCCCTTGGCGGCGAAGATGGCGGCCACCGCGCGGTCGTCGGTCGCATCGCCGCCCAGCCCATAGACCGTCTCGGTCGGGAAGGCGACCAGCTGGCCCGCGCGCAGCAGTGCAGCCGCCTCGTCGATGGCGGCGTCGGTCGCGGGCAGGATGCGCACAGCTTCTGTCATGGCCGCGAAGCCATGGCGCAGGGCGGCGGCGGCGTCAAGAGCGCGCCTTGTTATCCGCTGCTTTGCAGTGCAACATGAGCACACTCGACAGCCAGCGGGAGAAGGCCATGAGCGCACGCATCATCACCATCGCGCAGCAGAAGGGCGGGGCCGGCAAGACCACGCTCGCCGCCCATCTGGCGGTGGCCTGGGCGAAGGCCGGGCGCAGCGTGGCGCTGCTCGATATCGACCCGCAGGCCAGCATCACCGCCTGGGCGGATATCCGCCGTGCGCTGCCCGATGCGCCGGAGCAGCCGGATATCCGCGCGCTGACCGGCTGGCGCGTCGCCGGCGAGGTGGACAAGCTGAAGAAGCAGTTCGACGTGCTGGTGATCGACAGCCCGCCGCACGCCGAGACAGAGGCACGCGTCGCGGTGCGAGTCGCCGACCTGGTGGTGGTGCCGGTACAGCCCAGCCCGATGGATCTGTGGGCGACGCAGGCCACGCTCGACCTCGCCAGGCAGGAAAAGACCGATGTGCTGCTGGTGCTGAACCGGGTGCCGCCGCGCGCCAACCTGGCCGATGTCATGGAACAGGCGGCGGCGAAGCTGGGCGTGAAGCTGGCAAAGACGCGGCTGGGCAACCGGGTGGCGCTGGCGGCGGCCCTGCTGGACGGCAAGGGCATTGCGGAGACGGCACCGTCCAGCGTTGCCGGTCGGGAAATCGCCGCGCTGGCCAAGGAAATCTACAAGGCCGCCAAGAACTAGGGTCTTCAGGCGGGGGCTACATGAACAGCCGCTCGCCCTCCATCCCCTTGTACATATCGGCCACGAAATCGGCATAGCCGTTATAGAGCAGGGTCGGCACGCGGGTGTCCGGGCCCAGCAGCCGCTCGGTGGCCTGGCTCCAGCGCGGATGCGGCACTTCCGGGTTCACATTCGCCCAGAAGCCATATTCGCGGCCCTGGATTTCCTCCCAGAAACCCTTGGGACGCTCATCCGTGAAGGTGAAGCGGACGATGGATTTCAGCTGCTTGAAGCCGTATTTCCACGGTGTGATCAGGCGGATCGGCGCGCCATTCTGCGCCGGAATCGGCTGGCCATAGATGCCGGTCGCCATCAGCGTCAGCTCGTTGGTGGCCTCGGCCATGGTCAGCCCCTCGACATAGGGCCAGGGGTACCAGCTCTGCTTCTGGCCGGGCGCGATGGACGGGTCCTTGAAGGTCTCCATCCGCACATATTTCGCACCCGACAGCGGCCTGGCGATCTCCACCAGCCGACGCATCGGAAAGCCGGTCCAGGGCACGGTCATCGCCCAGGCCTCGACGCAGCGGAAGCGATAGACGCGTTCCTCCAGCTTCACCATCGCCAGCAGATCGTCGATGGCGATCTGCTGTTCCTTTTCCACCATGCCGTCCAGCGTCACGGTCCAGGGGCGGATCGGCAGGCTCTGCGCCGCGCGCCAGATATTCTTGTGCGAGCCGAACTCGTAATAATTGTTGTAGGTGGTGGCCAGCTCCTCCGCCGTCATCTCGCGGTCCACGCGGTAGCGCAGATTGCGCATGGCAGGATAGAGCGAGGCGGACGGGTCCTTCATCGGCGCAGCCTCGCTGCCGCAGGCGGTCAGCCCCGGCATGGCGGCGAGGATGGAGCCGGCGGCGAGACCCTTCATCAGCCGGCGGCGGTCGCGGAACAGGGCTTCCGGCGTTGCCGCCGATTCCGGCAGCTCCCAGCCCTTCTTGCGTTTGATCAGCATGGTTCCGTCTCCTGCTTTCGCGGCACTGTCGGAAACCAAGATAGCCCGTGCTGCCGGGAGGGCAAATCACCAGACGGTGAGCGCTGCGTGACCTGCGAAGCCCACGGAAGGCCCCCGAAAGGCTCACGAAAGGTTCAGGCCGCCATCCGGTCAGCTTCCGGCAGCCGCGCGCAGGCCAGCGCAGAGATGACGCCGAGGACGCCCAGCAGCAGGATCGCCTTGTCCACGCCCAGCGCCAGCACTGAGGCGCCGACCGCCCCGGCGATCACCGTCAGCGCGCCGGTCGCCGTATTGCTGAAGGCGGCATAGAGGCCCTTCTGGTCGGCGGGCGCGCCATCCACCAGATAGGTCTTGCGGCCCAGCCGCACCCCGGCCTCGGCGATACCGATGATGACGAACACCAGCGCATAGGCCGCCGGCGTCTGATAGGCATCGCCCAGATGCGGCAAGGCCAGCGCCAGAAAGGCAGCCAGCGTGGCCACCAGGCCGCTCAGGGCCATGACCAGGCGGCTCGACCGGTCGGCGAACAGGCCCCAGAACGGGCTGGAGATGATGGCGGCAATACCGACCGCGATGACGAACAGGCCAAGCCCGCCCAGCCCCTCGCCGACGGTGCGCTGGGCGTGCAGCGCATAGACCGGCATCGCCAGCTCGACTGACAGCAGCAGGTTGCGGGCCAGCAGGAATTTGCGGAAACCGGGCTTGTCGCGCATCAGATGCAACCCCTCGCGGAAGGAATCGAGCGGCGTTTGCCCGCCTTCCTTCGCCCCTTCCTCTTCCGCGATGGCGGCGAAGCACAGCGCGCCCAGCGCCCACAGGATCGCCGCCGCGCCGATCAGCATCAGATAGGGGAACAGGCTCTCAGCCTCGCCCTCCAGCCCCCAGCGCAGGCCGATGCCGGCAGCCAGCGTCAGCGCCCCGCCAATGGCGGCGCGGTTGGCCAGCATGCGGCCCCGGCGGCCCTTCGGCACGGTCTTGCCGGTCACGTCCTGAAAGGCGACGGAGCCGACACCGCTGGCGGCGGAGAACAGCGCCAGCAAGGCGACGATGGTGATACCGGCGGCCATCGGTGGCAGCAGGAGGGCGGCGGGGATCATCAGCAGCAGGCAGAATGCCTGCGTGATGCCGGCAGTGACCCAGGCCCATTTTCGGCGGGCCAGTCGGCGGATGGCACCGGCGGCGGCCAGTTGCGGCAGCAGAGAGCCGGCCTGCTTTACCGGCTGCAGCAGCCCGACCAGGAAGGCCGGCGCGCCCAGCGCACCAATCACCCAGGGCAGCACGAGACCGGGGCTGGCGAGCTGTTCGGCCAGTTTGGTACAGGCGCCGTTCGCGACATTCAGCAGGTAATTGCGCGGCAGCGCCGTGCAGGCGCTGTCGGGAATCGCGGCGCAGCTGCGGTCCGCCGCATCGTCGCCACTCAGAAATTCATAGGCGCGGTCGAGTGTGCTGGGTGAGCCGGCCGGGCCGGCAACTGCCTCGCTCATCGGAATGCCGTGTTCCTAGTTCTTCCCCCTGACGACGAACTCGGGATTGAGGAAGCCAGGCTTGCCATAGGCCAGCGGCGCGCCGTCCATGGTCTCCACATGCCCCCCGGCAGCCAGCACGATGGCGTGGCCAGCCGCCGTATCCCATTCCGATGTCGGCCCGGTGCGGGGGTACAGATCGGCCTCGCCCTCGGCCACCAGGCAGAATTTCAGCGAACTGCCGGCAACCTTCTGGTCCTTCATCGGAACGGTAGCAAGATAGGTTTCCAGCGCCGGATTTCTATGGGACCGGCTGGCGGCGACCGTAAGCCCATCTTGGGGAGCCTTGCGCGCCGTGATCGCATGGCTGCCCGCCTCCGTCTCCAGCCCGGCGCCAAGACCGATGGCACCCCAGTAGAGCCTGCCGGTGACCGGCACCAGGATCACGCCCAGCACCGGCACGCCCTTGTCGATCAGGCCGATATTGACGGTGAACTCGCCATTGCGGTTCACGAACTCCTTGGTGCCGTCCAGCGGATCGACCAGCCAGAAGCGCCCGCCGGAGACATCCGGCCGCGCGCCATCAGCGTGCGATTCCTCGGAGACGATGGGGATGTCCGGGGCGATCTCGCGCAGGCAGGCGACGATCAGGTCGTCGGCTGCGCGGTCGGCGGCAGTGACGGGGGAGCCGTCCGCCTTGCCCTCGACGCTGAATCCGTCGCGGTAGAAGCCGAGGATGACCTCCCCGGCTTCCCGTGCGATCTGCTTCACCGGCCCCAGCAGGGCGGCGAGGTCCGGCGCGCTCACGCCGCGGCCTTGGCGCTACCGGACTGGATTTTCTGCCAGATCACCGGCGCGGTGGCCGGCATGTCGATGTGATCGACGCCATACTCCTGCAGCGCGTCCACAAGGGCGTTGATGACCGCCGGCGGCGCGCCGATGGCGCCCGCCTCGCCGCAGCCCTTGATGCCCAGCGCGTTGGTGGTGCAGGGCACGTTGTGCATGTCGAAATCGACGAAGGGAATCTGGTCGGCGCGCGGCATGCAGTAATCCATGAAGGAGCCGGTGACCAGCTGCCCGGTATCGCCGTCATAGATGGTGTGTTCGTACAGCGCCTGGCCGATGCCCTGCGCCACGCCGCCATGCACCTGGCCGGCCAGCAGCAGCGGGTTGATGATCTTCCCGAAATCGTCAACCACCGTGTATTTCACGAACTCAACCGTTCCGGTGTCGGCATCGATGTCCAGTTCGCAGATATGGGTGCCGTTGGGGAAGGTGGCTGCCGGCGGCTTCCAGGCATTCTCGACCTTCAGGCCCGGCTCCATGCCTTCGGGCAGCTTCGCCGGGTCGCTGGCGGCGGTGGCGACCTCGGCCAGCGTCATGCGGCGGTCGGTGCCGGCGATGGTGAAGACCGCATCCTCGAACTCGATGTCCGCCTCGGCGGCTTCCAGCAGATGGGCCGCCAGCTTCTGTGCCTTTTCCTTCAGCTTCAGCGAGGCGCCGTCCAGCGCCGCACCGCCGACCGGCACGGAGCGCGAGCCGCCGGTACCGCGCCCTGTGGCGATCTCCGCCGTGTCGCCCTGCTTCACCGTGATCCGGTCCAGCGGCAGGCCGAGATGTTCGGAGACGATCTGCGCATAGGCGGTTTCGTGGCCCTGGCCGTTCGACTGGGTGCCGATCAGCACGGTCGCGCCGCCATCCTCGTTCACGCTGACGGTCGCGGTCTCGTCGGAGCCGCCGCCGCATGCCTCGACATAGGTGGACATGCCGATGCCGCGCAGCTTGCCGCGCTTGCGCGCCTCGGCCTTGCGGGACGCTATGCCGTCCCAGCCGGCCTTCTGCATCGCCAGCTCCATATGGGCGGTGAATTCGCCGCTGTCATAGACGTCGCCCAGGGCTGTGCTGTAGGGCATCGCCTCCGGCGGGATGAAGTTGCGCCGGCGGATTTCGTCGGGGCTGAGGCCCATTTCGCGTGCCGCCTTGTCCACCAGCCGCTCGACCAGATAGGCCGCTTCCGGCCGGCCGGCGCCGCGATAGGCATCCACTGGCACGGTGTTGGTGAACACGCCCTGCACATGCACATGCACGGCAGGCGTCTTGTAGAGCCCCTGATACATGTTGGAGCCGGCCATGGTCGGCACATAGGTCGAGAAGTTCGACAGGTAGGCGCCCAGATTGGCAGTAATGTTCACCTGCAGCGCCAGGAAATTGCCGTCCTTGTCCATCGCCAGGGCGGCCTCCGTCACATGGTCGCGGCCCTGGGTGTCGCTGACGAACCCGTCGGAGCGCGAGGCGACCCAGCGCACCGGGCGGCCGATCTTCTTCGCCGCATACATGGTCAGCGCATGTTCGCGGTAGAGGAACAGCTTCATGCCGAAGCCGCCGCCGACATCCGGCGTGACGACGCGGATATTCTCCGGCGCCACCTTGAAGATGTTCTCCGCCAGCAGGCCGCGCAGCGTGTGCGAGCCCTGGGAGGTGGTGTACAGCTCGTAGCTGTCCTTCGCCGCATCATAGGTGCCGATGGCGTTGCGCGGCTCCATGGAGTTCACCACCAGCCGGTTGTTCACCAGCCGGATGCGGGTGATGTGATGGGCCTTGGCGGCGTTCGCCTCGGCGGCCTTGCCGTCGCCCATCTCCCAGTCGAAGCAGAGGTTATTCTTCGCCTGCGGCCAGACCAGCGGCGAATCCGGCGCGGTGGCGCGGCCGGTGTCGGCGATGGCCGGCAGCTCGTCATACTCGACCTCGATCAGCTCGCTTGCGTCCTGCGCCTGCTCCACCGTCTCGGCGACGATGAAGGCGACCGCGTCGCCGACATGCCGCACCGTGCCCTGCGCCAGGATCGGAAAGGGCGGCAGGATGCTCATCGAGCCGTCGATATTCTTGATCGGCACCCGGCAGGGAATGTCGCCGATGCCGTCCTTCGCGACATCCTCGCCGGTCAGAACCGCCAGCACACCGGGGGCGGCCTTCGCGGCGGACAGGTCGCCAATCGTGAAATTGGCATGGGCGAAGGGCGCGCGCAGCACGAAGCCGTGCGCCTCGCCGGGCAGGCGGATATCGTCAGTGTAGCGCCCCGTCCCGGTGATGAAGCGCTGGTCTTCCTTGCGCGTCATCGGCTGGCCGATCCCGAACTGACCCATCTGGATACTCCCTGGCTTTCTACGCGGTAACTGGCTGGAGGAACACGGCGCTGACGCCGGCCCGACTGGGTGGAACTGAAGCGATAATAGGCAAGCGGACGGGACCGTCAAACCCCGCCATGAAAAAGGCCGCACGAAGCGGCCTTTCCCGAAACAGTCAGAGCATGCGGTTTACCGCACCTCGATCTTCACGACCTCGTAGGATTTTGAGCCGCGCGGCGTCGTCACCTCGATGGTGTCGCCGACCGACTTGCCGATGATGGCGCGGGCCAGCGGGGCCTGGATCGACAGGCGGCCAGCGGAAACGTCGCTCTCCTCGGCACCGACGAGCGTATAGGTGGTCTCCTCGTCGGTATCCTCGTCCGCCAGCGTGACGGTGGTGCCGAAGGTCACCTTGTCGTCGGACAGCTTCGAGGGATCGATGATCTCGGCCCGCGAGATCTTGTCCTCCAGCTCCAGCACGCGGCCTTCGATGAAGCTCTGGCGTTCGCGCGCGGCGGCGTACTCGGCATTCTCGGAAAGATCGCCATGTTCGCGCGCCTCGGCGATGGCGCGGATCACCGCCGGCCGTTCCACCGATTTCAGCGTCTTCAGTTCCGCCACGAGACGTTCATAGCCTTCCGCGGTCGTCGGGATCTTTTCCATGTCCCCTCATCCCGTAAGCAAAAAAGTAAAGCGCGGGGCAAAACCGAAATGCCCGCGCGGTCAATATTTACCGCCCGGTCCCGACAGGGTCAGAACCTAGAACGAACCGGTAACATAGGATTGCAGCGGTGCCACTTCAATCCGCCCCGACCGCAGGGCTTCGATGGCTTGTACGGCTGCTCTCGCACCCTCCACGGTCGTGTAATAAGGAATATTGTGGGTCAGCGCGGTGCGGCGCAAGCTGAAACTGTCGGCGATGGCCTGGGCACCCTCGGTCGAGTTGAACACCAGATCGACATGGCCGCTCAGCATGTTGTCCACGATGTGCGGGCGTCCCTCCAGCACCTTCTTCACCCGATCAACCGTCAGCCCTTCCTGCTTGAAGTGGTTGGCGGTGCCGCTGGTGGCGATGATCTTGAAGCCGAAGGAGACCAGCTTCTTGGCAAGAATCGTGGCCAGCGGCTTGTCGTCGTCCTTCACCGAAATGAAGACCGTGCCGGACTGCGGCAGCTCCACGCCGGCGGCCAGCTGCGACTTCGCGAAGGCAAGGCCGAAATCCATGTCGATGCCCATCACCTCG
Source organism: Oceanibaculum indicum P24 (assembly GCF_000299935.1). NCBI lineage: Bacteria > Pseudomonadati > Pseudomonadota > Alphaproteobacteria > Rhodospirillales > Oceanibaculaceae > Oceanibaculum > Oceanibaculum indicum. The sequence continues at coordinate 92,571 of NZ_AMRL01000005.1, forward strand.
CCGGTCGATTTCATCTCCGGGCCCAGGATCAGATCGACGCCGGGGAAGCGGGCGAAGGGGAATACAGCCTCCTTCACCGCTACATGCTTCAGCGGCCGGGTGGACAGGTTGAAGCCGGCCAGCTTCTCGCCCGCCATGACGCGCGAGGCGATCTTGGCGATGGGCACGCCGGTCGCCTTGGCGACGAAGGGCACGGTGCGGCTGGCGCGCGGGTTCACCTCAAGGATGTAGATGTCCCGGCCCTTCACCGCAAACTGCACATTCATCAGCCCGACCACCTTCAGCCCCTGGGCCAGAAGCCGGGTCTGGGTGCGGATTTCCTCGACGATATCGACCGGCAGCGTGATCGGCGGCAGGGAACACGCGCTGTCGCCGGAATGGATGCCCGCCTCCTCGATATGCTCCATGATGCCGGCGACATGCACGTCGTCGCCATCGGCCAGCGCGTCCACGTCAACCTCGGTCGCGTGGCTGAGGAAATCGTCGATCAGTACCGGATTCTTGCCGGATACCTTCACCGCGTCGCGCATGTAGCGGCGCAGCTGGCTGACATCGTGCACGATCTCCATCGCCCGGCCGCCCAGCACATAGGACGGGCGGATGACGACGGGGAAGCCGATCTCCACCGCGATCTTCTCCGCCTCTTCGGCTGAGAAGGCGGTGTCGTTGGCGGGCTGGCGCAGGCCCAGCTGCTTCAGCAGCTGCTGGAAGCGCTTGCGGTCCTCCGCCAGGTCGATGGCATCGGGCGAGGTGCCGAGGATCGGAATCTTCGCCGCTTCCAGCGCCGCCGCCAGCTTCAGCGGGGTCTGGCCGCCGAACTGCACGATGGCGCCCAGCACGGTGCCGTTGGTCTGCTCGCGGCGCACCAGCGCGATCACGTCTTCGGCCGTCAGCGGCTCGAAATACAGCCGGTCCGACGTGTCGTAGTCGGTGGAGACGGTTTCCGGGTTGCAGTTGACCATGATGGTCTCGAAGCCGGCCTCCGACAGGGCGAAGGCGGCATGGACGCAGCAATAGTCGAACTCGATGCCCTGGCCGATGCGGTTCGGCCCGCCACCCAGGATGATGATCTTCTTGCGGTCGCTCGGCTCGGACTCGCACTCCGCCGGCTCCAGCCCGTTGCCCTCGTAAGTCGAGTACATATAGGGCGTGCGGCTGGCGAACTCGGCGGCGCAGGTGTCGATGCGCTTATAGACCGGATGGATGTCGAGGATGCGCCGGCGCGCGGCAACCTCATCCTCCGACAGGCCGGCAAGCTCCGACAGGCGCGCGTCGGAGAAGCCCATCTGCTTCAGCCGGTGCAGCCCCTGCTTGTTCTCCGGCAGGCCGGATTTGCGGACTTCCGCCTCGGCGGCCACGATCTCCTCGATCTGCCGCAGGAACCACGGGTCGATAGCGCAGGCGTCGTAAATCTCCTCGACCGTGAGGCCGAGGCGCAGGGCCTGGGCGGTGCGCAGCAGCCGGTCCGGCGTCGATTTCGTCAGCGCCGCGACAATGGCGGCACGGTCCACCTGGTCACCCTCGGCGCCCGGAATCTCCACCTCGTTCAGGCCGGTCAGGCCGGTTTCCATGGAGCGCAGCGCCTTCTGCAGGCTTTCCTGGAAGGTGCGGCCGATGGCCATCGCCTCGCCGACCGACTTCATGGAGGTGCTGAGGATCGCCTCCGAACCGGGGAACTTCTCGAAGGTGAAGCGCGGCATCTTGGTGACGACATAGTCGATGGTCGGCTCGAAGGAGGCCGGGGTCACGCCGGTAATGTCGTTGTCCAGCTCGTCCAGCGTGTAGCCGACGGCCAGCTTGGCCGCGACCTTGGCGATGGGGAAACCGGTCGCCTTGGAGGCCAGCGCGGAGGACCGGCTGACGCGCGGGTTCATCTCAATGACAACCAGCCTGCCATCCTCGGGGTTCACCGCGAACTGTACGTTGGAGCCGCCGGTATCCACGCCGATCTCGCGCAGGCAGGCGATGGAGGCATCGCGCATGCGCTGGTATTCCTTGTCGGTCAGCGTCAGGGCCGGGGCGACGGTGATGGAATCGCCGGTATGCACCCCCATCGGATCGATATTCTCGATGGAGCAGACGATGATGCAATTGTCCGCGCGGTCGCGGACCACCTCCATCTCGAATTCTTTCCAGCCCAGCACCGATTCCTCGATCAGCACCTCATGGACCGGCGACAGCCGCAGGCCCTGCTGGACGATCTGCTCGAACTCCTCGCGGTTGTAGGCGATGCCGCCACCCTGGCCGCCCAGCGTGAAGGAGGGGCGGATGATCGCCGGCAGGCCGACATCGGCCAGCGCCGCGTCGGCCGCTTCCATCGACTTGATCAGGCTGCTCTTGGGCGAGGGCACGCCGATGCGGTCCATCGCCTCGCGGAACAGCTGGCGGTCCTCCGCCTTCTCGATGGCTTCCAGATCGGCGCCGATCAGCTCCACGCCGAATTTCTCCAGCGTGCCGTCGCGGGCAAGATCGCGCGCCGTGTTCAGCGCGGTTTGGCCGCCCATGGTCGGCAGCAGCGCGTCCGGGCGCTCCTTCTCGATGATCTTGGCGACGATGGCCGGTGTGATCGGCTCGATATAGGTCGCATCCGCCAGGCCCGGATCGGTCATGATCGTGGCCGGGTTGGAGTTCACCAGGATGACGCGGTAGCCCTCATCCTTCAGCGCCTTGCAGGCCTGGGTGCCTGAATAGTCGAACTCGCAGGCCTGGCCGATGACGATGGGCCCGGCGCCGATGATCAGGATCGAGGAGATGTCTGTACGTTTCGGCATTCTCTTTACTTCCGATCCATCATGTCAACGAAGCGGGTGAACAAATAGTGGCTGTCGTGCGGGCCGGGACTGGCTTCCGGGTGATGCTGGACGGAGAAGACCGGCTTGCCCCTGACCTTCAGCCCCTCGACCGTGCCGTCGAACAGCGAGACATGGGTGACCTCGACATTGTCGGGCAGCGTGTCGGGCAGCACCACGAAGCCGTGATTCTGGCTGGTGATCTCCACCTTGCCAGTCTCGTTGTCGCGCACCGGATGGTTGGCGCCGCGATGGCCGCGTTCCATCTTGCCGGTCTTGCCGCCCATCGCCAGCGCCAGCATCTGGTGGCCGAGGCAGATGCCGAAGACCGGCATGTCGCGCTCGACCAGTTCGCGGATCACCGGCACGGCATAGTCGCCGGTCGCTGCCGGGTCGCCCGGGCCATTGGCCAGGAACACGCCGTCCGGCTCGTGGCGCAATATATCTTCAAGGGTGGAGGTTGCGGGCACCACCGTGACCTCGCAGCCGGCGCTCGCCAGGCAGCGCAGGATGTTGCGCTTGGCGCCGTAATCGATGGCGACGACGCGCTTCTTCGGGCTGTTGAGCGTGCCATAGCCTTCCGGGCGCTCTCCGTCGGCAAAGGCCCAGCGGGTCTCCTCCCATTTGTAGGTCTGCCGGCAGGAGACTTCCTTGGCCAGGTCCATGCCCTCCAGCCCCGGCCATTCGGCGGCCAGCCGGTGCAGCTCGGCAATATCCAGATTGCCGTCGGGCGCGTGGCACAGGGCGCCGTTCGGCGCGCCCTGGTCGCGGATGCGGCGGGTCAGCTTGCGGGTGTCGATGCCGCTGATGCCCGGTAGGTCGTGGCTCTTCAGCCAGTCGTCCAGATGCCGCGTGGCGCGGTAGTTCGACGGGTCGGTCACCGGCGCGCGCAGTACCAGCCCGCGTGCCGGCGGGGTGATCGTCTCGATATCGGCATCGTTGGCGCCGACATTGCCGATATGCGGGAAGGTGAAGGTGATGATCTGGCCGGCATAGGACGGGTCGGTCAGGATCTCCTGATAGCCCGTCATCGAGGTGTTGAAGCAGACCTCGCCCACCTTCGTCGTGGCGGCCCCCAGTCCATATCCCCAGAATACCGTCCCGTCGGCGAGCACCAGCGCCGCCGTCGCCCCCTCTGGCCGGGGCGGGACGTTGAAACCATATTGATTTGGCATCGGGCCTATCCTATATCGAGCGCCCGCGCACCGCAGGAGTTGCGGGCGCACGAATGGCAGCGGCGGGCAAATTGCCGGAGTGATAAGCAAATCGCGTGCCGCCGTCAAGTGTTGAGAAATAAAATTTTCTCAACAAAACCAATGAGTTGGTAATTTTTATCAATTTGCGCGGGACGCAGTTTTGCATTACCGTCGCATGACTTCGCCCCTGAATGCGAGGAACTTAATGCTTCGCCAACGACTTAACGAATCGCTTAAAGAAGCGATGAAGGCGCGTGACGTGCGCGCCGTGTCCACCCTGCGGCTCATCCTGGCGGCCCTCAAGGACCGCGACATTTGCGCGCGGGGCCGTGGCAACGCGGATGGCATCGACGAGGCCGAGATTCAGCAGATGCTGCAGAGCATGGTGAAGCAGCGCCATGACTCGATCGAGATGTATGAGCGCGGCGGCCGCTGCGAGCTGGCCGAGCAGGAGCGCGGCGAAATCGAGATCATCCAGAAGTTCCTGCCGCGTCAGCTCGACGAGTCGGAGCTGACCAAGGTGGTCGAGAAGGCGATCAGCGATGTCCAGCCTGCCGGCGTGAAGGACATGGGCAAGGTCATGGCCTTCCTGAAGCAGAACTATCCGGGCCAGATGGATTTCGGCAAGGCGTCCGGCATGGTGCGTGGCCATCTGACGGCCTGACCGCACATATCTGTTCTTGCGCTGAAGCCCCCGGCCGGTCCGGGGGCTTCGTCTTTTCGTGGCTTATAGTGACTCGCACATCGGCCGAATCGGCGTATGATGGCGCCCGCATCTTGGCACGGTGTCGCTGAACGACGACGAACCGCTTTGACGAACCGCTGGGATTAGATGTCTTTTCCGCCCGAATTCCTGAACGAACTGCGCGACCGGCTGGCCGTGTCGGAGATCGTTGGCCGGCGCGTGCGCCTGCAGCGCAAGGGCCGGGAATTCCAGGGTCTGTGTCCGTTCCATAACGAAAAGACGCCGTCCTTCACCGTCAATGACGACAAGGGATTCTACCATTGCTTCGGCTGCGGGGCGCATGGCGATGTCATCACCTTCGCCATGAACACCGAGGCGCTGAGCTTCCCGGAAGCCATCGAGAAGCTGGCCCAGATGGCCGGCCTGCAGGTGCCGGTCCAGCACCCGGAGGAGCGCGCGCGCGACCAGAAGCGCCGCACGCTGGAAGAGATGATGGAGGCGGCCTGCCGCTGGTACGAGCGCAATCTGCGCCTGCCGGTCGGCAAGCAGGCGATGGAATATCTGAAGGGGCGCGGCCTCGACGAGGCGACGCTGAAACGCTTCCGCCTGGGCTATGCGCCGAACGAGCGCAGCGCGCTGAAGGCGCATCTGGTCGCCGAGGGCTTCGAGGAAGCGCTGATTATCGAGGGCGGGCTGCACAAGCCGGCGGAGGAAGCTTCTGATCGGCCGGGCGAGCGGGCGCGCGGCGCCATCGATTATTTCCGCGATCGCGTCATCTTCCCGATCACCGACCGGCGCGGCCGAGTCATCGGCTTCGGCGGCCGCGTCATGGGCGACGGACAGCCGAAATATCTGAACTCGCCGGAAACCCCGCTGTTCCACAAGGGGCGGGTGCTCTATGGCCTGGCCCAGGCACGCGAGGCGGCGGGCAAGGCCGGCAGCGTGCTGGTCACCGAAGGCTATATGGATGTGATCGGCCTCGCCATGGGCGGTTTCGATTACGCCGTGGCGCCGCTGGGTACCGCCCTGACCGAGGAGCAGATTCTCCAGCTCTGGAAGCTGGCGCCGGAGCCGGTGCTGTGCTTCGACGGCGATTCCGCCGGCCAGCGCGCGGCCGCGCGCGCGGCCGAACGCGCCCTGCCGCTGCTGAAGCCGGGCTATTCCCTGCGTTTCGTCACCCTGCCGGCCAAGGAAGACCCTGACAGCCTGATCCGCAAGCAGGGCTCCGCCGCGATGCGCCGGCTGATCGACGAGGCCGCGCCGATGGTCACGGCGCTGTGGCGGATCGAGCAGGCGAAGCTGCAGAACGAGACGCCGGAACAACTGGCCCTGCTGCGCCAGACGCTGGAGGAGCATGCGGCGAAGATCGCCGACCGCACGGTGCAGGGCTTCTACCGCGCAGCCCTGCTGCGGCAGATGGACGAGGCCTATCCGGCGCTGGCCGGGCTGATGGGGGAGGCGGCGCCGACTCCGGCCGCTGGGGCGCGGCCCGCTGGCGATGCCGATCTTGGCGGCTACCGCCAGGGCTATGGCGATGGCTATGAGGATGGCCATCTACAGGGCTACCGGCGCGGCTGGCGCGACCGGCCGGGCGGCAAGTACAATCCGCGCGCCCGCCGGCGGGAGCCGGAAACCCAGGCCGATCTGGCGGCGAAGCATATCGAGCGCACCGGCAGCCGGCGCTTCGCCTTCGCCCTGCGCTCGCGCCGGTCCGAGCAGATTTTGCTCGCCGCGCTGATCAATCATCCGGCGCTGATCGACGAGTTTTCGGAGGCCGTCTCGCTGCTGCCCTTCGCGGATGCCGAGCTTGACAGGTTGCGGGAGGAGATTCTACACGTCCCCGCTAGCGTTTCCGACCTTGACGTTCCGCATGTCGAGAGCCACCTAATTGCGCAGGGTTATTCCACGGCCCTGGAGCGGCTGCGGTCGCCCGAGGTCGAGGAGACGGCCCGTTTCATTGGCGCCTCGGCTTCTGCCGACAGGGCGCGAAGCGTGCTTCAGGAACTGCTGTCGCGGGCATCCGCGCAAGCCGAACTTGAAGCACAGTTGGCGGAGGCCCAGGCGGCCCTCGCCGGCGAGATGACCGAGGAAAACTGGACGCGCATGGAGTCGCTGAGGCAAGCCTTGCAGGAACTCGTCACCGGCCCGGATTTCGGTGATCAGGCTTTTGCCGACGTGAGTGCGGGATCGCGAAACGGCGGACGCGGGTCCGGTCAGCAGTCTTAGTTGTGGGAATGATGCGGCGGATGCTGGGGGGTGTCCGTTCCGCATATGTTTATCGAGAGGGCAGTAGCGAATGGCAACCAAACCGGCGACGACCGACGATAAGGACGATTCCCGCGACGATCAGAATGATGCGCCGCTGATCGACAATATCGGTGCCGCTGTGAAGCGCCTTATCCAGAAGGGTAAGGAGCGCGGCTATATCACCTATGACGAGCTGAATGCCGCGCTGCCGTCTGACCAGATGTCGTCGGAGCAGATCGAGGACATCATGACCCAGCTCTCCGAGATGGGCGTGAACGTCATCGATGATGAGGACAAGGAAGAGCGCGAGGATCGCGGTGCCGCCGGCGATGACGACGAAGATGTCGTGAAGGGCGGCAATATCGACGATGACGATATCGGCCGCACCGACGACCCGGTGCGCATGTATTTGCGTGAGATGGGCTCGGTCGAGCTGCTGTCGCGCGAGGGCGAGATCGCCATCGCCAAGCGGATCGAGGCCGGCCGCGAGGCGATGATCGGCGGCATCTGCGAAAGCCCGCTGACCTTCGATGCCATCCTGGCCTGGCGCGATGCGCTGCTGGATGGCCGTATCCTGCTGCGTGACATCATCGATCTGGACGCGACCTATGGCGCCGGTCCCGATGCCGAGGAGGCGGAGGGCGACGGCGAGGGCGACGAGGAAGCGGCGCCCGCCGAGGCCAAGGAAAATCAGCCGGAAGGCGAGTCGGAAGAGGCCGAGGAAGGCGACGAGGACGACAACACCATGTCGCTCTCGGCGATGGAAGCCGAGCTGAAGCCGATGGTGCTGGAGCAGCTCGACCAGATTGCCGAATCCTATGGCAAGCTGCAGAAGCTGCAGGAGCGCCGCCTGCTGAAGATCCAGAAGGGCGAGGCGCTGACCAAGCAGTCGGAGGCCAAATACGAACAGCAGCGCTCCGAGCTGGTAGAGATGATGAACAAGATCCGGCTGAACAACAGCCGGATCGAAGCGCTGATGGAGCAGATTTACGAGCTGAACCGCCGCCTGACCGGGCTGGAGGGGCGCATCCTGCGTCTGGCCGAGACGGCCGGCGTGAAGCGCCCGGACTTTCTGAAGGCCTATTTCGGCAACGAGCTGGACCCGAACTGGCTGGAGACGCTGGCCGGCCGCTCCAAGGCCTGGGACAAGTTCCTGACCACCCAGGAAGAAGAGGTGCGCAAGCTGCGCCAGCTGGTCGCCGATATCTCCTCGGAAGCGGCTCTGCCGATCGGCGAGTTCCGCCGCATCGTGCAGACCGTCCAGAAGGGTGAGCGTGAGGCGAGCCGGGCGAAGAAGGAGATGGTCGAGGCCAACCTGCGCCTCGTCATCTCCATCGCCAAGAAATACACCAACCGCGGCCTGCAGTTCCTGGACCTGATCCAGGAGGGCAATATCGGCCTGATGAAGGCGGTCGATAAGTTCGAATATCGCCGCGGCTACAAGTTCTCGACCTACGCCACCTGGTGGATCCGGCAGGCGATCACCCGTTCCATCGCCGATCAGGCGCGCACCATCCGCATCCCGGTGCACATGATCGAGACGATCAACAAGCTGGTGCGTACCAGCCGCCAGATGCTGCACGAGATCGGCCGCGAACCGACCCCGGAGGAGCTGGCCGAGAAGCTGGCCATGCCGCTGGAGAAGGTGCGCAAGGTGCTGAAGATCGCCAAGGAGCCGATCTCCCTCGAAACCCCCATCGGCGACGAGGAAGACAGCCATCTGGGCGACTTCATCGAGGACAAGAACGCCATCCTGCCGGTGGATGCGGCGATCCAGGCGAACCTGCGCGAGACCACCACGCGCGTGCTGTCCAGCCTGACGCCGCGCGAGGAGCGTGTGCTGCGCATGCGCTTCGGCATCGGCATGAACACCGACCACACGCTGGAAGAGGTTGGCCAGCAATTCTCGGTGACGCGCGAACGTATCCGCCAGATCGAGGCAAAGGCGCTGCGCAAGCTGAAGCACCCCAGCCGCAGCCGCAAGCTGCGCAGCTTCCTCGATACCTGAGACGCTGCTTCCGTCATGGATAAAGAGACCCGCCGTACTTTCCGCCGGCGGGTTTCTCTTTGGCGCGGGCGGAATGCGCGCCTCGGTTGACGGCGCCTGTCCCATGCGGGATAAAGCCGGACACGGCGTCTGCCACCTAACGGGCCTGTAGTTCAGCGGTTAGAACCCGCCGCTCATAACGGCGTTGTCGCAGGTTCGAATCCTGCCGGGCCCACCATCTTTCCCCGGACTGTCCGAAGGAACCGTATGCACGGCTGTCTCGACGCGGTGGAACTGGGGCTGGTGTATGGCTGGGCCTGGAATCCGCAGGCGCCGGACCAGCCGGTCAGCGTCGATATCCAGCTCGACGGCGTCAGCATCGGCAACTGTATCGCCGATATCTTCCGGCCGGATCTGCGCGATGCCGGCATCGGCGATGGCCGGCACGCCTTCCAGTTCCGTCTGCCGGCATCCCTGCTGGACAACAAGGTTCATACTGTTTCGGCCCTTATTCCATCGCTGGGCGTGCCCATTGGCCCCGCTCAGCAGGCGTTTCTGGCGGACGAGGCCCGGTCCGTGGTTCCGGGCATGGCGGTGCGGGAACGCCCGAAGCCGCATTATCTGACAATCTGCGCCATCGTCCGAAACGAAGGGCCGTACCTGCTGGAATGGATCGCCTATCACCGGGCGGTCGGGGTGGATCATTTCCTGATCTTCGACAATGAAAGCACGGATGGCAGCCTTAGGATGCTCTCGTCGCTGAGGGCAGCCGGCATCATCGACCTGCTGCCCTGGCCCTCCGCCGCTTTCCCGGAAAACCGTCAGGCCGCCGCCTATATGGGCGCCATGTTCCGCCTGCGCGACGTGACGGAATGGATCGCCTTCATCGATCTCGACGAATTCCTGGTGCCGAGGGAGGCCGCCTCCCTGCCGGAGTTCCTGCGGCTCTATCCCGATGTACCGGCCCTCGGGGTCGGCTGGCGGCTGTTCGGCTCCTCCGGCGCGGAAAGCCGGGAGCCCGGCCTGGTGATGGACAGGTTCCGGCGGTGCGCCCCGCCAGCGCATCCGATCAACCGGCATGTGAAGAGCATCGTGCGGGCCGATTATCTGAAGCGGCCGATCATCCATCTGCACCATCTGGTGGATGGGGTGACGGTGGACGAGCATCGCCGCGCGATCCCGCTGGGACGGGGCGGACAGCATCCGGAGGCCAGCACGGACCTGATCCAGGTCAACCATTACATGACCAAGTCGCGGGCGGAATGGGACGCGAAGCGCCGGCGCGGCCGGGCCGATCTCGCGCTCGACATGCCGGCGCGGGTGCGCTCTGACCGCGAGTTCGAGCTGCATGACCGCAACGAGGTGGAGGATGCGGCGATCCTCCGGTTCCGGCCTGCCGTGCTGGAAGAGATGGGCCGGCTGGAAAAGCTGATCGCGGTGCATGCCGGCGCCGCCATCGAGGCGTGGCGGGAGAAGCCGTCACTGCCCTTGCCGCCCGAGGAACTGGTACAGCTTGTCGGCGGCAGCGACAATTACCAGGCGGTCGGCCGGTCGATCCGCGATGTGCTGGTGCAGCAGGGCGGTCTCCTGCCGACGGACAGGGTGCTGGAGGTCGGCTGCGGCGTCGGCCGCATCGCCCATGCGCTGAGCGAGTATATGGACGCCGCCGGCCGCTATGACGGGGTGGAGATTCACAAGCCGCATGTGGACTGGTGCGCCACCCACATCACCCCGGCCTACCCGAACTTCCGCTTCCACCATGCCGATATCCGGAACGACGCCTATAACCCCAGCGGGGCGGTATCGGCAGCCGACTACCGGCTCCCCTTCGCGGATGGGGCGTTCGATTTCGTCTTCCTGGCCTCGGTCTTCACCCATATGCGGGAGGCGGATATCCGGGCCTATCTGGCTGAAATCCGACGTGTGCTGACCCCGGGCGGCCGCCTGATGGCGACCTTCTTCCTGCTGGATTCGGAAAGCCGTGCCGCACTGGAGGCCGGTACGCCCCGGCTGGAACTGCCCTATCGGACGGACCGGTTCTGGGCGCATTCCGAGGACTGTCCCGAAGTGGCCATCGCCTTCCGGGAGGATATCGTCATGGCGATGCTGGAAGAGGCCGGCCTGACGCTGGACCGGGTGGCGCCTGGCGACTGGGTGCCGCGCGTCGATGAAAGCCTTAGCTATCAGGACATTATTTTCGCGCGTCGTCTCTGATCTTTTCGGCGTTCGGTCAGCGCAAAAGAAAACCGGCCGCCAAGGGTATGGCGGCCGGCTTCCCGGATGAGAGGGATGGCGTCGCTTAGGCGATGTCGAAGCGGCCGGCGTTCATCATCTTGGTCCAGGCGGCAACGAAGTCCTTCACGAACTTCTCCTTACCGTCATCCTGGGCATAGACCTCGGCATAGGCCCGCAGGATCGAGTTGGAACCGAACACCAGATCGACGCGGGTCGCGGTCCATTTCGTCTTGCCGGTCTTGCGCTCGACGATCTCGTACAGGTTCCTGCCCGCCGGCTTCCAGGTGTAGGCCATGTCGGTCAGGTTCACGAAGAAGTCGGTCGTCAGTGCCCCGGCGCGGTCGGTGAAGACACCGTGCGTCGTGCCGCCATGGTTGGTGCCGATGACGCGCATGCCGCCGATCAGGGCCGTCATCTCATGGGCGGTCAGGCCCATCAGCTGCGTGCGGTCGAGCAGCAGCTCCTCCGCACTGACGGCATAATCCTGCTTCAGCCAGTTGCGGTAGCCGTCATGGATCGGCTCCAGCGGCTCGAAGGATTCGGCATCGGTCATCTCGTCGGTCGCGTCGCCGCGGCCGGGCGAGAACGGCACCTCGATGTCGAAGCCGGCGGCCCTGGCGGCCTGCTCGACGCCGACATTGCCGGCCAGCACGATCACGTCCGCCACGCTGGCTCCGCTCTGGGTGGCAATGCCCTCCAGCACACCCAGCACCTTCTTCAGGCGGGCCGGCTCATTGCCTTCCCAGTCCTTCTGCGGGGCCAGGCGGATGCGGGCACCGTCGGTGCCGCCGCGCATATCGGAGCCGCGATAGGTGCGCGCGCTGTCCCAGGCGGTGGCGACCATCTCGCTGGCCGTCAGGCCGCTGGCGGCGATCTTCGCCTTCACCGCCTTAACGTCATAGCCGGTGGGGCCGACCGGAACCGGGTCCTGCCAGATTAGGTCTTCCTGCGGCACGTCCGGGCCGAAATAGCGCACCTTCGGGCCCATGTCGCGGTGGGTCAGCTTGAACCAGGCGCGGGCGAAGGCGTCGGAGAAGGCGTCGAAATCCTTCGCGAACCGCTCCGAGATCGCCCGATAGGCCGGGTCCATCTTCATCGCCATGTCGGCATCGGTCATGATCGGCATGCAGCGGATCGAGGGGTCCTCGACATCGACCGGCATGTCTTCCGGCTTGATATCGATCGGCTGCCACTGCCAGGCGCCTGCCGGGCTCTTCTTCAGCTCCCACTCATAGTTCAGCAGCAGGTGGAAGTAGCCATTGTCCCACTTGGTCGGGTGGGTGGTCCAGGCGCCCTCGATGCCGCTGGTTACGGTGTTACGGCCGATGCCCCGCGTGGTCTTGTTGTTCCAGCCCATGCCCTGCTCCTCAAGGCCGGCCGATTCCGGATCGGGGCCAAGCAGTGCCGCATCGCCATTGCCATGGGTCTTGCCGACGGTGTGGCCACCGGCTGTCAGCGCCACGGTCTCCTCGTCGTTCATCGCCATGCGCTTGAAGGTCTCGCGCACCTGGCCGGCGGTCTTCAGCGGGTCCGGTTGGCCGTTCACGCCTTCCGGGTTCACATAGATCAGGCCCATTTGCACGGCGGCCAGCGGGTTTTCCATCGTCGAGGGATCATCGACGCTGTCATAGCGGCCATCGCTGGGGGCGAGCCATTCCTTCTCGGCACCCCAATAGACGTCCTTCTCCGGGTGCCAGATATCCTCGCGGCCGAAACCGAAGCCGAAGGTCTTCAGCCCCATCGACTCATAGGCGATGGTGCCGGCCAGGACCATCAGGTCGGCCCAGCTGACCTTGTTGCCGTACTTCTTCTTGATCGGCCACAGCAGGCGCCGCGCCTTGTCGAGATTGACGTTATCGGGCCAGGAATTCAGCGGCGCGAAGCGCTGGTTGCCAGTGCCGCCGCCGCCACGACCATCGGCCAGCCGGTAGGAACCGGCGGCGTGCCAGGACATGCGGATCATCAGGCCGCCATAATGGCCCCAGTCGGCCGGCCACCAGTCCTGGCTGTCGGTCATCAGCGCGTGCAGATCCTTCTTCAGCGCCGCGACATCCAGCTTCTTCAGCTCCTCGCGGTAGTTGAAGCCCTTCCCCATCGGGTTGGTCTTGCTGTCGTGCTGGTGAAGAATGTCGAGGTTCAGCGCGTTCGGCCACCAGGACATGACCGAGGTGCTGGTGGCGGTGTTACCGCCATGCATGACCGGACACTTGCCGGCGGCTCCCTTGCTTGGTGCGTTCATCGTTCGTCTCCGACGCTTGGTTTGCGGAATTACGGGAAATTCGTCATTCAGCGCTTGTTGTTCTTGCTGTACGCCGCTTCCTTGCCATCGAAGTATGGTCGAGATGTGTTATAAGATAAAATTGCATTTTCAAATCTGTATGATATGAAAAACTTATGACTGATATCTCCATGAAACAGCTGCGCTATTTCGAGGCACTGGCCCAGCACGGCCATTTCGGTCGCGCCGCCGAGGCCTGCGCGATCTCTCAGCCGGCCCTGTCCCTGCAGGTGAAGGAACTGGAGGAGATCATCGGCGCGCCGCTGGTCGAACGGGGCGCGCGGCAGGTCCGCCTGACCAGCCTGGGCGAGACCCTTGCGGTGCGTGCGCGGGTCATCCTGCGCGCGGTGGAGGAGCTGGGGGATCTCGCCCGCGCCTCGCACCGGCCCTTCACCGGGCGCCTGCGCCTTGGCGTGATCCCGACGATCGCACCCTATCTGCTGCCTTCAGTCATCAACAGCCTGTCGCAGACCTATCCGGGGCTGGATTTGCAGCCGCGAGAATCGACGACGCAAAGGCTGATCGGCGAGCTGATGAATGGAAGGCTGGACGCCGCGATCCTGGCGCTGCCGGTGGCGGAGCCGGCGCTGGCCGCCGTCTCGCTGTTCGAGGAGGAATTCTTCCTGGTCCGCCCGCAGGCCGATGCGGACCAGCCGGTGCCGAGCGCCGAGACACTGCATGACATGCGGCTGCTGCTGCTGGAGGAGGGGCACTGCTTCCGCGACCAGGCGATTTCCTTCTGCAAGATATCGGTCTCGCCGTCGCGTGACATGATCGAGGGCAACTCGCTGTCCACCCTGGTGCAGATGGTCGGTGCGGGGATCGGTGTCACCCTGATCCCGGAAATGGCGGTGCCGGTCGAGACGCGCTCGGCACCGGTCTCCGTCGTCCGCCTGCCGGCACCCCGGCCGACCCGGACCATCGGCATGGTCTGGCGCCGCACCAACCCGCTTGCCGATGAACTCACCCAGATCGCCGATATCGTCCGCGCGGCGGAAACCGGCCGCCTGGCAGCCTGATCGCCCTTCCTCAGGCTGATTTCCGCATCGTCCAGCTGCGCCAGCCGCCGCTGGCGGTGATGTCGCGGGCGGTGGCCACGGCACAGGCCTCGCACAGGAAGCCCGGCACCCAGCGCCCGTCCGCCAGCTCCACCTTGCCGATACCCAGCGGCGCGCCGATGCCGGCCAGGAATCCGCCCAGTTCGCTGGCAGGCAGGCTCCACAGCTCCCCGGCGATGGGGGCGCCGACGGACTCCTGCCGCACCAGGCCGGGGCGCGGCGGCACCAGATTATCCAGCGCATAGAGCCGGTAGTGGGGGGCTGTCTCGATCTCGCAGATCGGCGTGCCGCCACGGGCCAGCAATTCCCCGCTCAGCGGCAGGCCGCTCATATGGGCGCCGAACACCGCCAGTTCGATGCGGTCGCCCGCCGGCATGGCCAGGCTGGATTTCGGCAGCGTCTTGCCGGTGGCGCCCATGGTCACGCCAGCAGCTTCGTGCAGCGACGCGCCCAGCGCCAGCAGTGAGGCATCCGTAAAGGCCGGCGCGAACAGGGTGACGCCGAAGGGCAGCCCGTCCGGCTGGAAACCTGCCGGGACCGCGACGGCGGCGAGGTCGAACAGGTTCATGAAATTGGTGTAGTAGCCAAGCTGGCTGTTGAGGCGCACCGGATCGGCCTCCACATCGGCGATGCGGTGGATGGTGCCGGCGGTCGGTGTCAGCATGGCATCGACCTGTTCCCACGCCTTGCGCGCTTCCTGCGCCAGTTCCCGCAGCCTGTATTGCGCGCGGAAGGAATCGACCGCATCGAATTTCCAGCCGCCCTCGACAATGCCACGCACCACCGGATGGCCGGCATCGGGATTGGCCTTCAGGAAATCGCCGACGGCGGCGGTGCGCTCTGCCACCCACGGCCCTTCATAGAGCAGCCTTGCGGCTTCCAGGAAGGGTGTCAGGTCGATCTCCACCAGCGTCGCACCCAGATCGGTGCAGCGCCGCTTCGCCGCCTCGAACAGGGCCGGCGTGTGCGGGTTGCCGAAGAAGGCGAAGTCCGCCGCGCGCGGCACGCCAAGGCGCAGGCCCGCCCAGCCGGGCAGGGCAGGCGGGACCGCCGGCATGGCGCGGGAGAAGGGCTCGCCCGCATCATACTGGCCGGCGACCGCCGCCACGGCGGCGGCGTCGCTACAGGTCAGCGCGAACACGGTCACGCAGTCCAGCGACCGGCAGGCCGGCACCACGCCGCGCGTGCTGACCAGCCCTAGGCTGCCCTTCCAGCCGACGAGATTGCAGAAGGCGGCGGGCACCCGGCCGGAGCCCGCCGTGTCGGTGCCCAGCGCGAAGCTGACCGCGCCGCCAGACACCGCGATGGCGGAGCCGGAGCTGGAGCCGCCCGACACATAGTCCGGGTCGAACGGGTTGCGGCCCGGCCCGTAGGGCGAGCGCGCGCCGACCAGCCCGGTGGCGAACTGGTCCAGATTGGTCTTGCCGATGAGGATGGCTCCAGCTTCGCGCAGCAGCGCGATGGCAGGCGCATCCGCCGCCGGCACATAGGCGAATTCCGGGCAGGCGGCGGTCGTCGGCAGGCCGCCCGCATCGATATTGTCCTTCACCGCGAAGGGCACGCCATAAAGCGGCAGCTCCGCGCGGTCACGGGACTTCAGCGCCTCCGCCTCCGCGAGGATGTCCTGTTCCTCACGGATCAGGATCCAGCCATTCAGCTCCGCTTGTGCCCGCGCACGGCGCAGGGCTTCCAGCGCTACATCGGCGGGGCTGCCGCCCTCCTCATAGAAGGCAGACAGCGCGGACAGGTCGAAGGAGAGATCACGCATCGGAGGCATCCTGCGTCTGGGAGAGGTTCCGGTCGTTCACGAAGCCGGCGCTGGCGGCACTGACCACGATGACGTGGGAGCGCGCGGCCAGGGCGGCGGTTTCCGCATCGCCGCGCAGGATCGCGGTGACGATGGCCTCATGCTCGTCCCAGCTCTTGCGCAGGCGGCCCAGCACATGGAACTGGGCGCGGCGGAACGGGGCCAGCCGGCTGCGGGTGGAACTCACCAGATCGGCCAGATAGCCGGAATGGCAGCCCTCATAGATCAGCCCGTGGAACTGCATGTTGAAGGCGGAATAGTCCTCCAGCGCGCCGTCGCGCACCAGCTCCGCCGAGTGCTGGTGCATGTCGGATAGCGCCCTTCGCTCGCCGGCGGTCATGCGCTGGGCAGCAAGCCGGGCGCAGGCCGATTCCAGCTCTGCCATCGCCTCGAACATTTCGGTCAGGCGCTGGTCGGTGATGGTGGCGACGACACAGCCGCGGTTCGGCCTACGCTTCGCCAGCCCCATGGCGCAGAGCTGGCCCAGCGCCTCGCGTACCGGCGTGCGGGAGACGCCGAAGCGCTCCGCCATCTTCGGCTCGTCCAGCTTCTCGCCGGGCGGCAGCAATCCCTTCACGATGTCGTCGGCCAGCGCGCGCACCATCTCGTCCACCGTGGTGCCGGTGCGCAGCAGCCTTCTTTTTTGCTGCATCATGCGGGCATCTCTCCTGCCAGGCTGATCCCCTGATGAATTTCCGGCGGGTGCGGAATCGCGTCAAGCAGCGTGCGGGTATAGTCGCTGGCGGGCGCCTTCAGCACGGTCTCGGTCTCGCCTTCCTCGACGATCACCCCCTGACGCATGACCATGACACGGTCGCAGATCAGCCGCACCACGTTCAGATCGTGGCTGATGAACAGGTAGCTCATGCCCAGCTCGACCTTCAGGTCGGCCAGCAAATTCAGCACCACCGCCTGCACCGAGACGTCCAGCGCCGCCGTCGGCTCGTCCAGGATCACCAGCTTCGGGTCCAGCGCGATGGCCCGCGCGATGCCGACGCGTGCCTTTTGCCCGCCGGACAGCTGGTGCGGAAAACGGTCCAGCAACTCCACCGGCAATCCCACCAGCCGAGCCAGCTCCTCGACGCGGGGACGGGCAGCATCCGTGCCCTTCAGCCCGCCCATCAGCAGCAGCGGGTCGGCGATGGATCGGAAGGCGCTCCAGCGCGGGTTCAGGCTGTCGGTCGGGTCCTGGAACACCATCTGCAGCTTGCTGCGCTTCGGCGCACGGGCAAAACGCGCGGCCGGCATGGCGCCGATATCCTCGCCATCGAACAGGATGCTGCCGGATGTCGGGTCGGTCAGCCGCATCACCATGGCGGAGGTGGTGGATTTGCCGCAGCCGCTCTCGCCGACCAGCCCCAGGCTCTCGCCCTCATGCACGGTGAAGGAGATGCCATCGACTGCGCGGAAGGCGGGGCTGTCGCCACGCGGCGGGAATTCCTTCACCAGCTCGCGCACTTCCAGCAGCGGCTTGCCGCGTGGCACGGCGGCGGGGGCCGGGCGTGGTTCCGGCAGCAGGTCGCGGATGCGCGAATCCAGCCGCGGCGTGGCACGCAGCAGACGCTGCGTATAGGGGTGGGATGGCCGGTCGAACAGGCTGGCAGTGCGCGCCTGCTCCACCACCTTGCCCTTCTCCATGACGACGATGCGGTCGCAATAGGCCGCCGCGAGGCCAAGGTCATGGGTGATCAGGATGGCGGACATGCCGCGCTCGCGCGTCAGTTCGCGCATCAGATCCATCACCGTCTTCTGCGTGGTAACGTCCAGGCCGGTGGTCGGCTCGTCGGCGATCAGCAGCTGCGGCCGGCAGGCCAGCGCGATGGCGATCACGATGCGCTGGCACATGCCGCCCGACAGCTCGAACGGATAGGCGTGGTAGCGCTCCTCCGGGTTGGCGATCTTCACCGCGCGCAGCATCTCGATGGCGGCCTTCTTCGCCGTCGCGCGCACGGCCAGCGCATGTTCGATCAGCACATCCTCGATCTGCCGCCCGACGCTGCGGATCGGGTTCAGCGCGGCGCGCGGATTCTGGAACACCATGGACATTTCGCGGCCGCGCAGCTCCGTCATCACCTTCTCGGGCGCGCTGTGCACCGGCACGCCGCCGAACACGATACTGCCCTCGGCGATGCGGCCGGCGCGGTCTAGGATGCGCATGACGGCGAAGGAGGTGACGGACTTGCCGGAGCCGGATTCGCCGACGATGCCGACCGTCTCGCCCTTGCCGACGGCGACGCTGACGCGTTCGATGGCGCGCACCGTGCCGCGCCGCGTGGCGAACTCGACCGTAAGGTCCTTAACGTCGAGCAGCGGGATGGCGTTCATGGTTCCGTCCTCCCTCAGGTGCGGCGCTGCGGATCGACGAGGTCGCGCAGACCGTCGCCCATCAGGTTGAAGGTGAAGACCGCCAGCATCAGCGCGGCACCGGGGAACAGCGCCAGCCACCATTCGCCGGACATGATGAAGTTGGCCCCCTCGGCGACCATGATGCCCCATTCCGGTGTCGGCGGACGCACGCCCAGACCGATGAAGGACAGGCCGGCGGCATTCAGGATCGCCCAGCCGAGATTGAGCGATATCTGCACCATCATTGGCGGCAGGGCATTCGGGAAAATATGTACTGCCAGCACGCGCAGATCGCTGTTGCCCGACAGCTTGGCGGCCTGCACGAAGCCGGCCTCGCGGCGGATGTTCACCTCGGCGCGGGCCATGCGGGCATAGAAGGGCAGGTTGATGATGGCGGTGGCGTAGATCACGTTCTCGATGGTGTTGCCCGCCGCCGCGACGATACCCATGGCCAGCACGAACAGCGGGAAGGCCATGATAGTATCGAGGCAGCGCCCGACGATACGGTCGGTCCAGCCGCCATAATAGCCGGCGAGCGAGCCCAGCACCGATCCGGCGAGGAAGGACAGCGCCACGGCGGCGACGGAGATCGACAGGTCCAGCCTTGTGGCGATGACGACACGGGAGAACACGTCGCGGCCCAGATGGTCGGTGCCGAACCAGTGGCTCCAGGAGGGGGGCTGCAACGCGCGGTCGCCGCTCGTCGCCAGCGGATCATAGGGCACCAGCCAAGGGCCGAACAGCGCGGCCAGGACGAACATGCCGAACAGGGCGAAAGACAGGGCGGTCACCGGGTTGCTGGCCAGCACATAGCGGAAGTGCCGCCAGAAGCTGTTGCGCTTCGTTGCCGGGACTGCGGCCGGATCGGTCAGCGTGGTCATGGCTCAGTCCTCCAGCCGCAGGCGCGGATCGACCAGCGTATAGACGATGTCGATGGTCAGGTTCAGGGCGACAAACAACAGCGCCATCGCCAGCACGAAGCCCTGCACGGCGGCATAGTCGGAGACCACCAGCGCCTCGATGGCGTAGGAGCCGATGCCCGGCCAGGCGAATACCTTCTCGACCAGCACATTGGCGCCCAGCGCGAAGGAGAACACCATGCCCAGCGTTGTGATGACCGGCAGCAGCGCGTTGCGGAAGCCATAGGCGAACAGCACCTTGCGCTTCGACAGGCCGGCGGCGCGGGCGGTGCGGATGAAGTCGCTGCCCAGCACCTGCAGCATGGAGGCGCGCGTCATGCGGGCGATGGGGGCGAGCGTGAACAGCGCCAGCGTCAGCGCCGGCAGGGCAATATGGGCCAGCGCGCTGCCGAAGGCGCCGATATCGCCGGCCAGCAGGGAATCGATGGTGTAGAAGCCGGTCACATGGGCGGGCGGCAGGTAGAGGATATCCAGCCGGCCCATTGGCGGCGGCGCCCAGCCCAGCAGGTAATAGAACAGATAGACCAGCGCCAGGCCGGTGAAGAAGGTCGGCAGCGACACGCCGGCGGTCACCACGAAGCGACACAGATGGTCTATCCAGCTGTCCGGCCGGGTGGCGGCCAGCACGCCCAGCGGTACGGCGATGGCGATGGACATCATCAGGGCGATCAGCGTCAGCTCGACCGAGGCGGGCAGGCGCGTGAGGATTTCGTGCAGCACCGGCTGGCCGGTCGAGATCGACATGCCGAGATTGCCGGTCACGAGGTCGCCGAGATAGGCCAGGAACTGGATCGGCAGCGGCTGATCGAGGCCCAGACTCTTGCGGATTTCCGCGATCGAGGCGGCGTCGGCGGCGGGGCCGGCGAAATAGACCGCCGGGTCGCCGGGCAGCGCGCGGGTCAGCAGGAAGGTAACGATCACGATGCCCGCGAGGGCGGGCACCGCCTGCAACAGGCGGCGCCCGACAAGCCGGACCTTGGGCGGCATGGCCACCAGGATGGAGATGCCCATGGGTCCGGCCCTCCCTTACGCGGTCTTGAAGGTGAGCGTCCGCACGTCCGGCATGCGGTGGAACCAGAACTCGTAACCCTCCACGCCCGGGCGCATGGCGGTGTCGAGATAGGGCTGGTAGAGCGGGATGCGCGGCACGTCGTCGAACGCCTTGGCGATCATCCGCTTGATCTTCGGGGCGTAGTCCGGGTTGTCCATCGGCATGTGCAGCGTCTCGTTGATGAGCTGCATCATCTCCGCATCGTCATAGTTCGACGCATTGAACAGGTTGCCCTTCACATAGGCCCAGAAGAAGTAATAGTCCGGCGTGTTCAGCCAGCCGCCGAAATTGTCCAGCAGCAGCGGCAGCTTCTTCTCGACCAGCGCCACGGTGCGCCAGTTGGCGCCCGGGATCTTGTCGATGGTCGCCTTGATGCCGATCTTCGCCAGCCCTTCCTGGATCAGCAGGGCCGTCGGCTCGCCCCAGGAGGCGGTACCGAGGTCAAAGGACAGCGGCACCTCGAAGCCATCCTTGTAGGGCGTCTGGGCCAGCAGTTCCTTCGCCTTGTCGTAGTCGGTGGTGTAGGGGAAGGGCTGCGGCCAGGCGATATCCGTCGGCTCCATGCTGGCGCCGCCCCACATCTTGGCGCCGCGCTCATAGGCGGCGTTCTTGTGGATTTCCTCATAGGGCACCGCATAGGCGATGGCCTGGCGTACCAGCTTGTTCTTGAACGGCTCGAAGATCAGGTTCGGGCACAGCACATGCAGGCAGTTCTCGATCGGCGTGCCGACCACCTTCACGCTCTTCAGTGCCGCCAGCTCCTTCGCGTCCTTCGCCGGAATGTCGTGCGACAGATGCACGTCGCCGCGCTCGATCAGCGCCCGGCGGGTCGCCTGCGAGGGAATCTCGCGCACGATGATGCGCTTGGCGGCGGGCAGCGGGCCGCCCTTCCAGGCGTCGTTGCGGCTATAGACCAGCTGCTGGCCCGGGTCCCAGCGTTCCACCTTGTAGGCGCCGGAACCGGCCGGGTTGCGGTGCAGATACTCCATCGCCCACGGGTCCTTCTCCGTGGCGTTCGCCTTGGCGACCTTGGAATTGATGATGAAGGGTACCGGCACGGCAAGGTCGGGCAGCGTCAGCTTCGACTGGCGCAGGAAGTTGATCTTGAAGGTCTTGGCATCGACCACCTCGAACTGCTCCGGCTTTTCCAGCGAGCCGGCCTTCATCTGCACGGTCGGGAAGCCACCGACGGAGACGGCGCGGTCGAGCGACCATTTCACGTCTTCCGCCGTCACCGGGCTGCCATCCCAGAAGGTGGCATCCTTCAGCTTGAAGGTGACGGAGTTGCCGTCCGGCGCGATCTCCCAGCTTTCCGCCAGCTCGCCTTCCAGCTTGGAATAATCGTAGCTGAGCGAGCCGTCCGGCATGGTCTTGGTGCCGAAGGTCAGCAGCCGGTCATAGCAGTTCACCGAGACCTGATAGCTTGGCCGGTTGGTGCCGGTGCGATGCAGGTCCAGGCTGTTGATCGTGCTGCCGATCACCACGACCAGCGTGTCGGCGGCGGCAGCGGAGGCGGGCAGGACCTTGAGGAAGGGCAGCATGCCGGCGCCGAGAGCGACGCTGGTGCCGGCCTTGAGGAAGTCTCTCCGGTTCATGGCGGGTTATCCTTCGACAGTGGAACTGCCAAAGTGCATGCACTTTCCGGGCCAGTCGGTTACTTCAAATTTATGTCATTTAATTCAATGTATTATCTGTCTTGATCAGAAGCCTTTGGATTCTCCAAAAACTGGAGAGATCAAAAAATAGGCGATGCAATTTTATTGCATAAAAATTGGACACAGATATGGCCGCGAATATCGGGCATCAAAAACGCATCGGCCCGGGATGTGCCCCAGGCCGATGGAAAACGGTTCAGCGATGGTCGGGATCGGCGGGTGCCGCGTCAGCTCCGCTCGGAGCCTTCCGCCTTCAGCGCCCACATCAGCGACAGGACAGCGCCCTTGCAGCGCGGCAGCAACAGCAGGGTCAGCGCCAGCGTGATCACCGACCAGCCGATGCCCTGCAGCCAGATATCGGGCTGGTAGGCACGCTCCAGCCACAGCATCGGCGGCATGACGAGATGGGCGACGATGAAGACCGTCAGCCACGGCGGCATGTCGTCGGCACGGAAATGGCCATAGGCCTCGCCGCAATGGCTGCAGGCGGGCGTCACCTTCAGGTAGGCATGCAGCAGGCCAGGCGTGCCGCATTTCGGACATCGGCGCTGCAGGCCGCGCCACAGCACGGTCGGCAGGGACGGAGGAAGGCGCAGGGCGTTCACGGCTTTCATGTCGCTGTTGTCCGGTGTTCCGTAAGGCTAGCCGCTAACATGGCAGCAGGCGAGGCTTTTGCCATCCTCCCGCAGGCATGGTGCGGCGCTATGCCTCAAGCCGTCACTCCGCCGCACTCCTGTCCGCCGCCGAGGCGAGCTGCCGCCCGACCAGCCGGGCATAGAGCCCACCCTGTGCCAGCAGCTCCGCATGGTGGCCGGTTTCGACGACACGGCCCTGGTCCAGCACGACGATGCGGTCGGCGCCGCGCACGGTGGACAGCCGGTGCGCGATGACGATGGTGGTTCGGCCCTGCTGCAGCCGGTCCAGCGCCGCGCGCACCGCCTGCTCGTTCACCGCGTCCAGATGCGAGGTGGCCTCGTCCAGCACCAGCACCGGCGCGTCTTTCAGGAAGGCGCGGGCGATGGCGACACGCTGGCGCTGTCCGCCGGACAGGCTGGTGCCGCGTTCGCCGACCCTGGTCGCCAGCCCATCGGGCAGGGCCTCCACCAGATCGGTGAGGGAGGCGTTGCGCACTGCCGCCTCGATATCCGTAGCACTGGCATCGGGCCGGGCGAGGCGGATATTGGCCTCCAGCGTGTCGTTGAACAGGTAGGTGTCCTGCGCCACCAGCGCGATGCGGGTGCGCAGATCGTCCAGCTTCCAGCGCCGCAGATCCTGGCCGTCCAGTACGATGCGGCCGGATTCCGGGTCCCAGAAGCGCATCAGCAGTTGCGCCAGCGTGGTCTTGCCGGCACCTGACGGGCCGACCAGCGCCACCGTCTCGCCCGGCTGTGCGTGGAAGCTGACGCCGGTCAGTGCCGGACGGCTGGTTCCGGGGTAGCGGAAGCCGACTTCCTCCAGCACCAGATCGGCGCCCTGCGCGCCTTCTGCCCGCGCGACCTCCACACCGGGGCCGTCTTCCACCACAGGCTTTTCCTGCTCCACCGCATGGATACGCCGTGTGGCGCCCAACGTGTCGGCAAGCTGCCGGCCGATCTGCGCGATCTCGGATACCGGAAGGAAGGCGGCCAGCGCCAGCAGGGTCAGCAGCGGCAGATGGCCGGCATCGATGGCGCCAATGGAAGCCAGATAGGCCCCGGTGACGACGATGGCGAGGCCGCCAAGTCCGGTCAGCACCTCCAGCAGGCTGTGCTGCGCCGTCAGCTCGCGGAAGAACGGCATGCGCAGATGCATGTGATGCTCGGTCAGCCGGTCGAGCGCATCGCCGCGCGTCCGTTCCTGCCGGTTGGCGACGATCTCGCCCAGCCCCTGCACGGTATCGACGGCATGCGCGGCCAGCTCGCCGGCGGCTTCCCGCGCGCGCGATCCCAGCCGGTCCACGCGGCGGCGCATCAGCCAGGGGCTCAACCCCACCGCCAGCAGGAAGGGCAGCAGCACGAGCGCCAGTAGCGGGTCCTGGCCGGCCAGCACCGCCAGCACGACGGCGGGCACCAGCACGGCGACGACGGCGGGGGTGATGGTGTGGGCGAAGAAGTACTCCACCAGTTCGATATCATGGGTGGCGATGCCCATCAGGTCGCCGGTGCGGCGGCGCACCAGATAGGCCGGCGCCAGCTTGTCCAGCTTGTTGAACATGGCGATGCGCATCTCCGCCAGCAGCCGGAAGGCGACATCGTGCGCCAGCCAGGATTCCGCCCAGTGCAGGATGCCGGCCAGCGGTGCCGTCACGAACAGCCAGGGCAGCAGGTGCCCGAAAGGCTGGCCGTTCTTCAGTGCCAGCACGATCAGCGCGCTGACCACGCCGACGCCGATGAAGGCGGCGACCCGGGTGACGCCGAAGATGAAGGTCAGCGCCATCTTGCCGCGCCATGGGGTGATCAGCCGCATCAGGATGACGATCAGCTGGCCCCAGCCCAGCCCCTCGGCGGCGACGATGCCCTCGGTCGGCCCGACGGCCTGTCCGGTGGGAAGATCGGCAGCAGCCTGCGCCGGCGCATCGGTCTTCGCCGCACCGTCCAGCAGCGGCGCATCCTGCCGGCGTTCGGCATCCTTCGCCTGCTCGGCCATGAGGGCCGCATAGACGCCGCCCTTTTCCATCAGCGCGGCGTGGTTGCCTTCCTCCGCCACTCTGCCCTCATCCAGCACCAGAATGCGGTCGCAGCCGATGATGCTGGACAGGCGGTGCGCCAGCACCAGCGTGGTGCGGCCCTGCATCAGCCGGTCCAGCGCCTGCTGGATGACCGCCTCATTCTCGGCATCGATGGCCGACAGCGCCTCATCCAGGATCAGGATCGGGGCGTCGCGCAGGATGGCGCGGGCAATGGCCACGCGCTGGCGCTGGCCGCCGGACAGCTTGATGCCCTTCTCGCCGATCAGCGTGTCATAGCCCTGCGGCAGCCCCATGATGAAATCGTGGATGTTGGCCGCTTTCGCCGCCTCGATCATGGCGTCCCGGTCGGCGTCGGGGCGGCCCAGCAGGATATTCTCGCCAATCGTGCCGTGGAACAGATAGGCGTCCTGATGCACGACGGCGATGCGGCTGCGGATATCGGCGAAGGGAATCTGCCGCAGGTCGGTGCCGCCGATGCGGATATGGCCCCGGTCGGGATCGAAGAAGCGCAGCAGCAGCCGCACGATGGAGGATTTGCCGACGCCGGACGGGCCGACGATGCCGACCCGCTCGCCCGGCTTTACGGAGAAGCTGAGGCCATCATGGGTCAGCCGCCGGCTGCCCGGATAGGCGAAGGCGACATCCTCGAAGCTGATGGAAGGCTCCAGCGCGGCAGGCGCAGGACCGGTCGCGTCAGGCACCGGCGGCTGGGCGTCGAAGATGCGATAGACACCCTGCGCCGCCGACAGCCCGACCATGCCCTCATGCAGCACGGTGCGCAGATCGCGCATCGGGCGGAACATCTCAATGCCGGTCATCAGGATCATCAGCAGCGCGGTCAGCTCCATGGCGCCGGCCTCCACGCGGAAGGCGCCCAGCGCCAGCGCCGCCGCCGCGCCCAGCGCGATGGAGGTATCGGTGATGCCACGTGCCAGCGTGTTGGTCGCCAGCACCCACATGGTGGAGCGGAACAGATCGCGCGCCTTCACCGCCAGCAACTCGGCGCGCGGGCGGCTCTGCCCGAAGGCCTTCAGCGTGGCGAGGCCCTGGATCGAATCCAGCAGTTCGGAGGCGAAGGCCGAATAGGCACGCTGCCGGTCGCGTGCCTTGCGGGTGTCAAGCTTGTGCCAGGCCGCCGGGGCGAACAGCGCCAGCAGGGCAAAGCCCAGCATGATCAGCGCCACCGGTAGGTCCAGCCAGGCGACGAAGCCGAAGATCAGGAAAGGGGTGAGGGCGGAGACCAGCAGCTGCGGGATGTACTTGCCGAAATAGGTCTCCAGCTGCTCCACACTGTCGATCAGGGTCAGCGCCAGGTCGCCGGAGCGCTGCTGGCCGACATAGGCCGGCCCCAGTGCCGCGATCTTGTCGTAGATGGCGCGTCGCAGCTTCGCCTGCACACGGGCGGCGGTTTCGTGTGCGACCATGATGCGCCATTGCTCGAAGAAGCCGCGCAGGATCATGGCCAATCCGACCAGCACCGCCGGCAGCAGGATTTCCTGCAGCGTCGCGCCCTGGAACACCCTGGCGATCAGCCAGCCCAGCAAGGCAAGGCGCGCGATGCCGAGGGCGACTGCCATGAGGCCGATGGCAACGGCACCGGCGATGCGCCAGCGCACACCCTCGGTATAGGCCCACAGGCGCATCTCAAAATGCATGTCGAACTCCGCTTTCGCTGCAACTGGATCGCAACAGCTTATCGCATGCGCACAGTCAGAACAGCCTGCATGACGGGATAGGGGCGATACGCCCCTGTAACAGCCGGAGATCGGTAACGGCTAGCTTAGCGGATCAGCGGGATCACCAGGCTGGCCAGCCACAGCGAGACGGCGCCGCCGGCGCTGTAGCGCGCATAGCGCTGGTAGATGTCACGCAAGGTGCTGCCGATCACCTTCTGGCGGCGGCTTTCCGGCAGCGGATGGGTCTTGCCCAGCAGCAGCCACGTCTCGGTGCGGCGGTAGTCGGTGCTGGCCGCCGCCATGGCGCGATAGGCGAGGATGGCGGCCATGATGATCATGGTCGCCGCCCCGACCTTGAGGGACAGGGTGACATCGAAGCTGAAGGCGATCATGAGGGTGCCAACCGCCAGCAGGGCGAAGGCCGTGCCCCGGCGCACCGAAATTTCCGCGCAATCCTTTATACGGTCCATGAACAGCCACCCCATCTTCAGGTGACGGTCAATATCAGAACTTCATAATCTGAATGTGCGCAAACCGTTGCGCAAGAGGGATTCAGCTGGCTGACTGCAGGCCCAGGCTGGGGGCAAGGCCGTAATAGCCCAGCACCGCCCAATAGACGAAGCGGATGACCAGCAGCCAGAAGATGGCTACCAGCGGCAGCAGCCCGCGTGTGACGAAATCGGGGGTGATCGCGCCCGCAGCGTTCAGGACGGGATCGGTCAGCCGGCAGAAGGCCCGCCAGATATAGTTGTGCCAGTCGGGGGACACGAACAGCCCCAGCAGCATGCGGCCCAGCAGCGTATAGATCAGGGCGGCGATGATGTAGTTGGGGATATGGAAGTACCAATAGTCCCAGAACGGATTGCCGGAGATCATGCTGTTTTTTTGTCCTGAATGACGTTTCCTGCCGGGACAAAGCCTAGCAAAGCGGAAAAGAAAAGGGCAGGGCCATGCGGCCCTGCCCAGTTTCGTTCCGGAAGAGGCCTTTTAGGCCTTTTCCTCCATCAGGGTCTGACCCCTCGGGATGCGGATCGAGTCGATGAAATCCTGCATCTCCCTGGATGGCGGCGGCGTCATCATGCTGACGATGATGGTCGCCAGGAAGCCCGTCGGGATACCGAACAGGCCCGCCGAGATGTTGGAGACACCGAACCACAGCGGCATGCCGAAATACTTCGTCCCCACCAGGTAGAACAGGGTGAAGCCGAAGCCGACAAGCATACCGGCGATGGCGCCTTCCTTCGTGCAGCGTTTCCACCACACACCCAGCACCAGCACGGGGAACAACCCGGCCGCCGCCAGCGAGAAGGCCCAGGCGACAAGTGCCAGGATGCCACCCGGTCTTGTCGAAGCGACCGCCGCTGCCAGGATCGCGACCACAACCAGCAGGATGCGGGCGACGACCAGACGCTTGGCCGTGGAGGCCTGCGGATCGATCATGCGGTAGTAGATATCGTGGCTGAGCGCGTTGGCGATGGCCAGCAGCAGGCCGTCCGCAGTGGACAGCGCGGCTGCCAGACCGCCGGCGGCGACCAGACCCGCGATCACGTAGGGCAGGCCGGCGATTTCCGGGGTCGCGATCACGATCACGTCCGGATTGATCTTCAGTTCGGCGAACTGAAGGATGCCGTCCTTGTTGGCGTCGGCGATGGTGACAAGGCCGATGTCGGAGTAGATCTTCACCCAGTTCGGCAGTTCGGCGATGGTCGCACCGATGACGTTGGTGAAGATTTCGTACTTCGCGAAGGCGGCATAGGCCGGCGCCGTGAAATACAGCAGGAAGATGAACAGCAGGCTCCAGCCGACCGACTTGCGGGCATCACGGACGCTGGGCGTCGTGAAGAACCGCATCAGCACGTGCGGCAGGGAGGCCGTACCGACCATCAGACACAGGATCAGCGCGAAGAAGTTCAGCGGATCGAAGGTCGTAAATGGCATCACGTGTGCCTGGGCACCCGCGAGGGCCGGCTTCGTCTGCTCCAGCTCGGTGATGCGCTGCAGGATTTCGCCATACATCAGCTGCGGGATCGGAATGCCCGTGGTCTGGGCCGACAGGATAACGACCGGCACCAGGTAGGCGATGATCAGCACGATGTACTGTGCGACCTGCGTCCAGGTAACCGCCCGCATGCCGCCCATCATCGAGCAGACCAGAATGCCGATCAGACCCACGAACACGGCGATCTCGAAGGAGATGCCGAGGAAGCGCGAGGCGATCGTGCCGACACCCACCACCTGACCGACAATGTAGGTGAAGGAGCAGGCAAACAGCACCAGAATGCCGATCGACCGGGCGAAGTTGCCGCCGAAACGCGCACCCAGGAAGTCGGGCACGGTATAGGCGCCGAACTTGCGCAGGTATGGTGCGATCAGCACCGCCACCAGCACATAGCCGCCGGTCCAGCCCAGCACGAAGGCAAGGCCGTCATAGCCGCGGGCATACAGGCCGCCCGCCATGGCGATGAAGGATGCGGCGCTCATCCAGTCCGCGGCGGTCGCCATGCCGTTGTAGAGCGGCGGCACGCGGCGTCCGGCGACGTAGTATTCGGACACCTGCATGGTCCGCGACAGGATGCCGATGCCGGCATAGACCGCGATCGTGAAGAACACGAACAGATAGCCGATGATCTTGTTCGGGACGCCCAGCTGCTCAAGGATCGCGAGCAGGATGACGAAGCCCAGGAAGCCGCCGGTATAGACACCGTAGATGCGGCCAAGGTTGGAAATGAAATCCCCTTTCATGGCATGTCCCCCGCTCAGTCTTCAGCGACGCCGCATTCCTCATCGATCTGGTTCTGCTTGGCCGAATACCAGAAGATGAGGACGACGAAGGCAATGAGCGAACCCTGCGCGGCCATGTAGAAGCCGAGCGGGAAGCCGATGAAGTTGATTTCGTTCAGCGCACTGACGAAGAAGTGCACGACGAAGCTGAAAAAGAACCAGATGGCCAATGTGACCCACATCAGCGACTTGGTCCGTTGCCAGTGCTCCACCGCCTTTTCGGGTGAAGTCGAGGAATCGCTAGACATTTCGAATACGTCTCCCTCCTGTTTGCCGGGCGGCTGATTTTTTGTTTATTTCCGCCCCAAATGACCCTTTTACGCACAATTGTCTTTGCCCGATTTTTTCAGGCAAAGCTGTGCGCGCAATCGAAACGGCTCTACCTAAACCTTCTCTTGCGCTTACCCGAAAATAGCATAGCCTATTATTTGTCAAAACAATAATTCTGGGCGGGGGAGGATTTGTTAGCTTCGATTACACGTCTTTGGCGGCCCGAATCTTCAGTAGAGGACGCTGCGGCCTTTCGTCGTTTCATGGCCGAGCAGTCGGCTTTTGTGGCGCAGAAATGCACATTCGAGTATGCACGCGCCCGCGCCGGGCTGAACTGGGACAAGCTGTTCCGGGAAATGGCCTTCCGCCAGGCGGTGGAAAAATCGCGCTGGGAAGCCTTCTGCTATGTGCTGTCCGACATCGGGATCATCCTGGAGGGCGCCTTGCGACCGCACGCGGCGGAGCGAGAGCTCGAACTGGCGGAGCGCATGGGGCGGCTGTTCGAGTTGTGCCTGCTGGAACATGCCATCCCCGACCACCGGCCGGAGGGCTGGGGCGATGAGATCGAGGCCTTCAAACTGCGCCTTGCCCAGGCACAGCTGGCGGCGCCCAGGGCGCCCTACGATATCGGCCTGACCTCAGGCGGGCGCATCTACAAGGTGCTGCCGATCCACAGCAACCTCACCCGCTTCGACCGCGAACTGGTGACCAATAACATCCGCTTCGCGCTGTGCCGTTTCCATGAGGATATGCAGCGGCGGCTGGTGCCCGCTGCCGTCGTGGCGGACCTGCTGACCAGCGCCCCGGCTGCCCATCCGGCCGCCCCCTCTGGCGAGAGCTGAGCGGGGGCCTCTTGCGCGGCGGCTTGCGGAAGGCGCTGTTCGTCACCCTGCTGGTGACGGCTGGCGGCTTCCTGACTGCGCTGTTCCCCGCCTTGTTCGGGCTGGCCGACCTTACTGAGGGCATCGGCGTCTGGGCGCTGGCCAGCCTTGTAGGCCTTGCCGCCGGCCTCGCCGGGCTGTGGGTCATGATGACCCTGCTGGACGGGCATTTCGACCAGCTGGTGCGCCTGCATGGCGCGGTGCTGGGCGCCGGGGTGCGCGGTGGCACGCTGCCGGACAGCTGGAATGCGCGCGGCGGAAAGCCGGACGAGCTGCAGCGGCTGGCCGGCGCCATCGCCGCCATGCTGGCGCGCGACCGCGCCGATGACCGCCGTGTCGATGCGCGGCTCAGCGCGATCCTCGGCGCCATCGGCGAGCCGATCCTGGTGGTGACGCAGACCGGCCTCATCAGCCTGATGAACGCCAAGGCCGCTGCCCTGCTCGGCGCGGACCGGCTGCATCTGGGCGGCAGCCTCTACGCCATCCTCGACCGGACGCCGCTGATCGACGCCTCCGGCGAATCGCGGGCGGCGGGCGCGCCGGTCGAGCGGACCCTCACCGGGGTCGCGGGCGATACCTACCCCGCGCGGGTCGTGCCGCTGGACGAACCCGACGGCCTGCTGATCGTGTTCCTGTCCGATGTGCCGGGCCATGCCGCCGGCATTGTGGAGCATGACATGGCTCTGCACGACACGCCGCCGGATATCGCGCCGCACCCGGACCTGCCGCTGACCGAGCTGCCGGCCCTGTCTCTGGATTGCGAGACGACCGGGCTGAATGTTGCCACTGACCGCGTCGTCTCCGCCGCCGGTATCGTCATGCACGGGCCGCGGCTCTACCGCCATCTCGCCTATGACCGGCTGGTCAATCCGGGCGTGCCGATCCCGCCTGCCTCCACAGCGATCCACGGCATCACCGATGACATGGTCGCATCGGCGCCGCCGGTCGCCGAGGTGCTGGCGGAACTGGCCGAGCTGCTGCGCGGGCGTGTCGTGATCGGCCACAACATCGCCTTCGACCTGGCGGTGCTGCGTGCCGAGGCGGCCCGGCACGGCGTCGCCTGGAGCGATCCGCCGGCGCTGTGTACGGCGCTGCTGTTCAGCTTCCTGTATCCGCGCCACCGCGACCTGAACATGGAGGCGGTGGCCGCCATGTGCGGCGCGGAGATCGAGGGCCGCCACACCGCTTTCGGCGACTGCCTGGTGACCGCCGAGATCTTCGCCGGCATGCTGCCGCTGCTGGCCGAACAGGGCGTCACCACGCTGGCGGATGCCCAGCGCGTCCTGGCGCAGCCTTCCGTCATGCGGGCTCGCCAGCATGAGGCCGGGTGGCATGCGCCAGCGGATGGAAAGGCAGGCGAGCGATGAATGCCGAAGCGCTGCAGCGGCTGGACAGTTTCCCCTACCGCCACCGCGTGGCGGAGGTGATGAGCAGCCCGGTCGTCACCATGCCGGCGGCGGCCACGGTAAAGCAGGCCTGCGACTTGATGATCGAGAAGGGCATTAGTTCCGTCCTGGTCACGGGGGATAGCGGGCTGGCGCCCACTCTCGCCCCCCCGCTGGGAATCGTGACCGAGCGCGATGCGTTGCGGTTGATTGCCGAGGAAGGAGAGGCCGCTCTCGGGGCGCCGCTGTCGCGGCTGATGAGCAGCCCGGTCGAAGGCGTGCCGCAGGATGCCTTCGTCTATCTGGCGCTGGGCCGGATGGACCGGCTGGGTGTACGCCACCTGGCGGTGTTCGATACCGACGGGTCGGTGGTCGGCATCCTGTCGGCGCGGCAGCTGTTGCGCCAGCGCGCTGGCTCCGCGCTGGCCATCGGCGACCGTATCGGGGTTGCCCGCAGCGCGGAGGAAATGCTGGAGATCGTGCGCGGCCTGCCGGCCCTCGCCAGTTCGCTGCTGGCCGAGCAGGTGGCACCGCTGGACGTGGCCGCCGTCATCTCCGGCGTGATGCGCGATGTGACCGGCCGCGCTGCGCACCTGTCGGCAGAGGCGATGGCGGAGGCCGGCTGGGGTCCCGCGCCGGCGCCCTGGTGCGCGCTGATCCTGGGGTCCGGCGGGCGCGGCGAGAGCCTGCTGGCCCCGGATCAGGACAATGGCATCCTGCATGCCGGCACGCCGAAGGACGATGCCTGGTACGCCGAGCTGGGCCGCCGCATGGCCGACATGCTGAACGAGGCCGGTATCCCCTACTGCAAGGGCGGGGTGATGGCGAAGAACCCGGAATGGCGCCATGACGAGACTGGCTGGCGCCGCGCCATCGATATCTGGGCGGAACGGCCAATCGGGGAAAACCTGCTGAATGTCGATATCTTCTTCGATTTTCAGGCGGTCGCGGGCCGGGGCGATCTGGCGGAGCTGCTGCGCGCCTACGCGCTGGACCGCGCCCGCAAGACCATCGGCTTCCTGCGCAATTTGTCGCTGAACCAGCGCGAGATGCGCCCGCCGCTGGGCTTCTTCGGCGGCATCCAGACCATCGACGGGCGCGTCGATCTGAAGATCGGCGGGTTGCTGCCGGTGGTCAGCGCCGCACGTATCCTGGCGCTGCGGGGCGGGGTCGCGGCGACGGCGACGGCGGAGCGGCTGCGCGAGGCCGCCAGCCTGGGGCTGATCGCGGAGAATGACGCCGCCGACCTTGCCGGCGCCCATCGCATTCTGGTGCGGCTGGTGCTGGAACAGCAGATCGAGGATATCGCCGAGGGCCGCCAACCCGGCACAAGGGTGGAGCTGGCCCGCCTGACCAAGCCGCAACGCCATCTGCTGCGCGAGGTACTGCGCCGCATCGGCCAGGTACCCGACATGGTGCAGGACGCCCTTTCCGCGTAAGGTCGGCGCAATACGAAGCGAAACAGGGACATGCCATGAAGATGCGGACGATGACACCGGTCGACCTCGATCTCGTGATCGACTGGGCGGCGGCGGAAGGCTGGAATCCGGGGCTGGAGGATGCCGCCGCTTTCCGGGCGGCCGATCCCGAGGGGTTCTTCGTCACCGAGCATGAGGACCAGCCCGTCGCCGCCATCTCCGTGGTCAATCTCGATCCCGGCTTCGCCTTTTTGGGCCTGTATATCTGCCGGGAGGAATGGCGCGGCCAGGGCATCGGTCTTGCCCTCTGGAACCATGCGCTGCGCCACGCCGGACACCGCACCGTGGGGCTGGATGGCGTTGCCGCACAGCAGGCCAATTATGCGAAATCGGGATTCGTGCGCACTGGTGCGACGCGGCGGCTGGAAGGCGCACCGGGTACGCAGGGCAGCACGGATATCCGTCCGGCGGAACCGGCCGATCTGCCGGCGCTGCTGGCGCTGGACGAACGGGCGAACGGCTATGCCCGTCCGACTTTCCTGACCGGCTGGGTGGCGCCGCTGGAAACCCGCCGGACGCTGGTTCTGGAAGGGGCCGGCGGCCCGGAAGGCTTCGCCACGATAAGGCGCTGTCGCAGCGGGGCGAAGGTCGGCCCGGTCGTCGCACCCGATGCCGATGCGGCGCTGCGGCTGATCCGGGCTGCCGCCGGTATCTTCCCCGATAGCGGTCCGGTTATCGTCGATGTACCGGACAGCAATGAGGCGCTCGGCCAGTTGCTGGCCGACACAGGTATGGTAGAGACATTTGCAACCGCACGGATGTATAAAGGGCCACCGCCGCCGGCCACATCGCTGCTGCACGCACCGGCGACGCTGGAACTGGGATGAGGAGCCGACGATGCCGTCTTTTGCTTCCCTTGGCGCCCTGCTGCTTGCCGCTATGATGCTGGCGGGTTGCGGCGCTGTCGAGACTATCGACTGGAACCGCACCGCCGACGGCTGGGTCCGCTCGCTCTGTCAGGATCGCAGCAATGTCGATTGCCATGGCGAATATCAGCGCCACCCGACGCTGCGCAACCATGCCGGGGGGCGGGTGTAGGCTGTCTCAGGCCGCCCGCAGGCTTTCGGGCGATGCGGTGAACACGAAATTGTTGATGTAGGTTGCGCCCTTCAGGCGCTTGGTACCGGCCTCGTTGAGGGCGGCGCGGTTCTGCAGCCGTGCCGCATCGAAGGACTCGACGGGGTGCCATTGCCCGTCCATGCGGAAGAAGCCGCTATAGCCCAGCGGCTCCAGCAGGCCGCGCAGCGCGGCGACGGCGCCGGGGCGGTGGCGTTCCTCCGCCTCGACCAGGATCGTCGGCTGATGTCGCCGCAGCAGGCCAAGCCCACCCTCGATCACCGCGCTCTCGAAACCTTCCACATCGATCTTCATGAAGCCGATGGGCAGGTCCCGGACCGAGTCCAGCCCGTCCAGCCGATGCACGGGCACGGTGATATCGGCGACATTCGCCATGCCCTCCAACGGCTGCAGTGTCGAGAGGGCGGTCATGCCATCGGGAATATGCAGGGTGGCGCTGCCATCCTCGTTGCCGAGCGCGCAATTCTCGACGATCAACCTTCCATCTCTGACCGCCGCCGCAAAGCGCCGGACCACCAGCTGGCTGAGGCGGGGGATCGGCTCGACGGCGACGACCAGCCGCGCCCGGCGCAGCAGCCAGTGCGTGTACAGGCCGGTATTGGCGCCGATATCCAGCGCCACGGTCCCCGCCGGGCACAGGACCGGCAGCAGCGACAGTTCCGGGTCGGCATAGAAGGGGGCCGCACGGTCGCGCAGGTCGAGAAGCACCCGGTACAGGGCCGGCATGCGCTTGGACAGGAAAGCTTGCAAGGAGATATCCGGAAGGCAGGAAAGAGGAAGCCTGTAAATTAGCTTAAACTCGCGATATTGTCGCCGCCAATCGGCGTCACATCAGGGCAGGCAGCTATGGGGCGCCCAGGGAAGGTTTCGATAATGCGGGGTGATGGTGATGCGGTCCGCGACCTGCCAGATCGGGCTGTTGTCGGCCGGGCAGCTGGTCATGACGGCGGCGGTCGGGTTGCCGTTCCAGGAGTCCGGGATGTTCACGCGGACAACCACTTCCTTGCCCCAGCGCTGCGGCGGGCCGATCCACCAGCCGGCAGGCAGCGCGGCAGTGAAATGCTCGTGAAGCGCAAGCTGCAGGTCGAAGGTTTCCGGCGAGAAGCCGGGCAGGGCCCGCGATGAGCGGTTCCCCTGTGCCGCAGCGGGCGCGGCCGTCAGCGCCGCGACCAGCGCGACCGCCATGCAGAACGCGGCACGGGTGCTTCGGCTCATTGGCGGGGCGGAATATCGTGGTGCAGGCGCATGCCGGTAGCTATCACGGTTTCCGCGCGCCCCTCAACGATCTGTCGCAATGATGCCGGCCAATTTCTCTTCCCTGATCACGACGCTGAGGGGCGGCGCGCTGTGGCGCTACGCCGCCGGGCTGGGCGTGCGTGGTGTGGAGACAATTGGCAAGCTGGGACTCTATGTCGCTGTCGGGGCGCGGCTGGGCGCGCATGATGCCGGGCTGTTCTTCCTCTGCCTGACCTGGATCGGCATCGTCTCGACCGTGGCGCGCCTCGGCTTCGACCGCGCGATGACCCGCCATATCGCAGCGGAACTCGCCGTCGGCAATGGAAGGGCGGCGCGCGCCGCGCTGGTGCAGGGGCTGGCGCTGACCGCCCTGGCGTCCGTGGCGGCCGCGCTGCTGACCGTGCTGGTGGCGGAGCTGGCGGCGGTGCGGCTGTTCGGCTTTCCGGACCTGGCCTGGCCGCTCTACCTCTCGGCGCTGGTGCTGGTGCCGCAGACCCTTGCCTTCTCCCTGGGGGCGGCGCTGGCCGGCTTCGGCAGGGGCGTGGCCGCGCAGGTCGTGCAGAACGCCCTCTGGCCGGTACTGACGCTGGCCGCCCTGCTGGCGCTGCCGATTGCGGTTGAGGGCGTCATCGTCGCGCTGGGTGCTGCCCTCGCGGCCAGCTGCCTGCTCGGTGGTGCCATTCTGCTGCGGGAACGGGACCGGCTTCGCACCATACCGGCACAACCGGCTGCAGAGGCGCTGCCCAGCCTGTGGGCGACGGCGCGGCCCCTGCTGGTGGTCGAGATCACCCAGGTCGGGCTGTCGGGCCTGCCGGTGTTCGTGCTCGGCATGGTGGCGGATGCGGCGACGGTCGGCGCCTTCAGCATCGCCAGCCGGATATCGATGCTGATCTGGGTCATCATCATTTCCATCGGCACGCTTGCCGCACCGCGCTATGCGGCATTATACCGCCTTGGCGACAGCGATGGTCTGCGTGCCTATAACCGGCTGGTGCAGCGCGGCGCCGCGCTGGTCGCGGTGCCGGCAACGCTGGTGATGCTGGCGGTGCCGGAATTCCTGCTCGGCCTGATCTCGGCGGATTTCCGCGTCGCTGCCCTGGCGTTGCAGATCCTGGCCCTGGGACAGATGGCGAATGGCCTGTTCTCGTGCCAGGACATCCTGCTGGCGATGGCCGGCAAGGGGGACGTGCTGTGGCGGCTGAACCTGCTTCAGCTTGCGGTCGGACTGGTGCTGTGTGGCGTGTTGGTCCCGGCCTTCGGCCTGACCGGGGCGGCGCTGGCGGCGTCGCTGACCGTCCTGCAGGGCGCGCTGGGGACACATTGGGCAGCGCGGCGCCATGTCCTGTCGATAGGACGAAATTAACCTTATATTAAAATATATTTGATAAACATTGCCTGGTGCGGTGATTCTGAGTACGCATTTAACCGGGCGGGCGTTCCATGCGCCCGCCGAAATTTTCTCCGGAAAGATACAGGGTAACGGACGCCTCATGCGGTGGACATTCGGGTCGTTCAATCGGCTGGTGCTTCTGTCCGATCTGGTTATGTGCGGGGCCGTGCTGCTCCTGGCCTCGCATCTGGACGGGTCGGTCCCGGCCGGAGGGCAGACGGCGCCGGAGATCGCGTTGCTGCTGCTGGACAGCATCGTCTTCGTCAGCTGCATGATCTTCGCCGGTGCCTACCGGTTCGAGAATTATCGCAAGCCGTTGAATGAAGCGGCCCGCTTCGCCTTCTGCCTGGCCGCCGGATTCGCGGTCGTGGCGGGGCTGGAGGCGCTTGTCGGCGGCTCGGCGGCGCATCCGCCCGAAGCGCTGGCGATGTGGCATGTCGCGGCCTGGGTCGCGCTGTCCGCCGGGCGGCTGGCGGTCGGGCGCGTGGCGCGCCACATGATCGAGACAAACCGGCTGCGCCGCGACATTGTCATTGTCGGCTCGACCGAGATTGCCGGACAGATCATCCGCAATACGCAGACGCCAGAATGGCGCCATTACTATCGCGTGGTGGCGGTCTTCGACGACCGGGTGAACCGTCTGCACAGCGAACACCGGGACGAAAACGAAGGCATCGGCATCACCGGGGCGATCGATACGCTGCATGCCTACATCCAGGAGCATCCTGTCGATATCGTCGTCATCGCCCTGCCCTGGGAGGCGACGGAGCGGATTTTCGGCCTACTGGAGCGGCTGCAGATGATCGCCGCCGATATCGTCCTGCCGCTGAAGCAGAATGTGCTGAACCTGCGGCTGCCGCATGGCGGCCAGGTTGCCGGCATCCCCGTGCTGGAACTGATGCGCGAGCCGCTGAAGGGCACCAAGGCGCTGCTGAAGCTGGTGGAGGATTATACGGTTGCCGCTGTCGGGCTCGTCCTCGTGGCGCCGATTCTGGCGCTTGCGGCGCTTGCCATCAAGCTAGAAAGCCCGGGGCCGGCGCTATTCCGGCAGCCGCGCCTCGGCCTCAACAACAAGCCGTTCATGATCTACAAGCTGCGCACCATGAGGCTCGACCCCAGCGATGATGGCAGCCGGGGCACCTTCCGGGAGGACCCGCGCATCACCCGCGTCGGCGCTTTCCTGCGTCGCACCAGCATCGACGAGCTGCCGCAACTCCTCAATGTGCTGCGCGGCGAAATGTCCGTGGTGGGGCCGCGCGCCCATGTGCCGAAGATGCTGGTCAGTGACCAGCTCTACGCCGAGGCGGTGCGCCGCTACGCGACGCGCAGTCGCCTGAAGCCGGGCATTACCGGCTGGGCGCAGATCAACGGCATGCGCGGTGGCATCCATTCGGTGGAGAAGGCCAGGAAGGGTGTCGAACTGGATACCTACTACATCGAGAACTGGTCGCTCTGGCTCGACCTGAAGATCATGGCGCGCACCCTGCTGGTCGGCATGGTCGGCCGCGACATCTTCTGATCGCCCGCTCTGCGCGCCTAACAATATCTGGTGTATTTCCCCTGGCTTCCTATACAAAAGCGGGGAATCGCGCTAGATTCGCAATTGTCTATAATTCAATGGATCAAGGTCCATCTCCGTGCTCAGCCGCCTGAAGACTCTGGTCAGCCATGAAGGCTTCCGGGCACAGCCCGTGATGATGTCCCTGCGATGCCTGGCCTGGGCGTTCTATGTCGCCATCGGGCGCGCGCCGGCTTTCCTGCTCAGCAGCCATGGGGCCCTCATCCGGGTTCCCGCGACGCTGCGCTTCACCTCGGTGGCCAGCTATGTGTGGCGCGACTGGTTCGAGCCGGAGCTGCGCCATCTGGAGAAATTCGTGCAGCCGGGTCAGACGGTCATCGATATCGGCGCGAATATAGGGCTGTACACCCTGAAGGCGGCCAGTCTTGTCGGCTCCATGGGGCGCGTGATCGCGGTGGAGCCGGGGGAAGAAGCCTCGCGACAGTTGCGGGCCAATCTGGCGCTCAACGATTTTCCGCAGGTGACGGTGGCCCAGCTGGCGCTGTCCGATCATGCCGGCGAGGCGACGCTGCACCATATCCCGCTCGGCGACGACCCGCAGGCCTATTCGCTGATGCCGGACAGCAGTGCGGAGACCGGCGAGACTGTTGCCATCGACACGCTGGACGCTTTGGCTGCCCGGCTGGGCATCGCGGCGCTCCACCTCATCAAGATGGATGTCGAGGGCGCGGAGCCGCTGGTGATCGCCGGCGGTCGCGAGACCCTGCAGCGCTTCCACCCCATTGTCATCTTCGAGGTGAATACCCGCCTGCTTGCTGAGGCGGCTGGCGATCGCCATGCCGCCTGGCATGCCCTGAAGGATCTGGGCTACCGGTTCTATCGCTTGCGGGACGGGCAGCTTGAGGCCGCCGATGGCGTCGGCGAGGCGTTCGGCAATCTGGTCGCAATTCATCCCGACGGCCCGGTTGGGATACGCGAAGGCCGATGATGGAAGAGACGCTGCCCGCGCTGCGACGGCCGCGTGCCCTGAACCCGCATCCCCGCGAAGCGTCCACCGCCTTCACGCTGCGCGACATCCTCGTACAGGCTTTCTATGCCTGGCGGCCGATCCTGGCGGCCTTCCTGCTGGTCTTTGCGATTGGCCTCGCCGCCGCGATCCTGACCAAGACCCGCTATACGGCGGAAGGCAGGCTGCTGGTCGTGGCCTCCCAGGAAGCGCCGGATCGGGCGCTGGGCGCAGGCGCGCTGGCATCCTCCCTCGTCACGGTGGACAGCCAGAAGATCGTTCAGACCGAGATCAACCTGCTGGTCAGCGAAGCGGTCGTCCGCTCGCTGGTCGGCACGCTGGAGCCGGACTGGATTTATCCCGACCTGGTCGAGGAAAGGCTGTTTGGCCTGCTGCCGCCGCATCCGCGTGCGGAACTGGTTGGCCGGGCGACCCAGCGTATTCTGGAGAGCCTGAGTGCCGAGGCTGGTGCCAACTCCAACATCGTGCGCGTGACCTTCGCGCATCCGGACAGGGAGGTGGCGGCTCTGGTCGTGAACGACCTGCTGCAAACCTACCTGGCGCAGCGCCGTACCATCTTCAAGAACAACCAGTTCGACCTGCTGACCGCGGAAATGCAGCGCAACAAGCAGGAATTGCAGAAGGTGCGCGACGAGATCGACACCATCAAGCGCGACTTCCAGATCGTCAATATTGAGCAGGAAATCCTGCTCATCGCCAATACCGTCGATACCATCCGGGCGCGGCAGCGGCAGACGCGGGAACGGCGGGTCTCGCTGTTCGCCCAGATCGCTGAGACCAAGCAGAAGGTGGCCTCGCTGCCGGAGCAGGTCTTCGATTTCGTGGAGACCAGCGACCAGTCGCCTAACATCGACGACAAGAATGTGCTGCTGCAGCTGGAGCTCCAGCGCGACCAGATGCGCGCCTATTTCAAGCCGGACTATCCGCCGCTGCAGGAGCTGGAGCAGAAGATCGAGACGGTGCGCAAGGCCATCGCAAGCGACGAGCGGCCGAACTTCACGACGCTGCGCCGGGTGCGCAACCCCACCCATGCCTTCCTGTCCGACCATCTGGCGCAGCTTGAGATCGAGATAAGCGCCACGGAACAGCAGCTTGCGGAACTCGCCCGGCAGCATGATGAGAGCCGGGAGCGGATGGATGTCATCCGTACCGCCGACATGCGGCTGCAGGAGCTGGAGCAGCGGCGCGGCGTGCTGGAGACGATCCAGCGCGACTATGTGCTGCAGATCGAATCTGCCTGGCTGGACCGCATCGCCGCCGAGCAGCGCGACAAGAATGTCAGCGTCGTGCAATGGGCCTCGCCGCCCGTCTTCGGGCGCTCGAGGGCGCCGGGTCTGATCGCCGCCGGCCTGGTCGGCGGGCTGCTGTTCGCTACTGCCGTCGGCTTTGCCGTCACCCGGCTGCGGCCGGTCTTCATCCTGCCGACGGAAGCGGAGCGGCGGCTTGGCATTCCGGCGCTCGCCAGCCTGTCGGAAACCGGCGGCAATGACGGG
The DNA here is from genome assembly GCF_000299935.1 of Oceanibaculum indicum P24. Lineage (NCBI taxonomy): Bacteria > Pseudomonadati > Pseudomonadota > Alphaproteobacteria > Rhodospirillales > Oceanibaculaceae > Oceanibaculum > Oceanibaculum indicum. The sequence continues at coordinate 133,706 of NZ_AMRL01000005.1, forward strand.
CTGCCGCAGGCCCAGGATGCCATCGCCTTCCTGGCGACAAGGCTGGCGGAATTCTCCGTCGATGGTGAGCGGCTGAAGCGACTCCAGATCGTCGCCGATACCGACAGCGCGGACCTGCCGCGCATCGCCGCCGCCCTGTCCAGCGAGTTTGCGCTGAACCATGGCCGCAATGTGCTTGTGGTCGACCTCAGCGAAAACGGCAATGCGGTGCTGCGGCTCATGCCGCCGGGCGAGAGCGGCGCGCGGGAAACCGTGCGCGACCTGGAGATCGTGGAGACCAGCATGCAGGGGCTGTTCGCGACCAGGGGCGCGCAGAATTCGGCGCTGGCCCACCTGCGTACGCCGCTGCCGGAACTGCGCGAGACGCTGAGCGAGCTTGGGCAGCGTTTCGACATGACGGTGATCCTGGCGCCGCCGCTGAACCGCGACCCGATTGCGCAGCGTCTGGCGGCCCGTGTCGATGCCAGCCTGCTGGTGCTGGTCGCTGACAAGACACGGGTGATGTCCGCCGTGCGGCTGCGCGATGCCCTGCTGGAAGCCGGTGGCGATCTTCTGGGCTTCGTGATGAGCGGCCGGCGCTATTATGTTCCAAGAGCCATCTACCGGCGGCTGTGAGGCGGCACATGGCATTCATTCTGCAGAAGATCCGGCGGCCGGCAGCGTGTCTCGCGCTGGCCATGCTGTTGCTGACGGGCCTTGCGGCCTGCGGCACGGACCAGAACCTCAGCCCGCGCGAAACCGCTGCCAGCCGGTTCGCCGCCTGGAGTGACGACGTGCCGGAGTATCGCCTGGGCAGCGGCGACACGGTGCAGGTCAGCTATCTCTTCACCCCGAATCTGGATCAGGAGGCGCTGGTCGCGCCCGATGGGACGATCACGCTGCGTCTTGCCGGACGCCTGCAGGCCGAGGGGCAGACGGTCGAGCAGCTGAACCAGGCGGTGACCGAGGCCTCGGCGAAATGGATGCGGCAGCCGGTGACGCGGGTCGCGGTGCGCGAGGCGCGGTCGGCGCGCATCTATGTCGGCGGCCAGGTCGGGCGGGCCGGGGCAATTCCGCTGGATCGCCGCATCGGCGCGCTGGAAGCCGTGCTGCTGGCGGGCGGCTTCACCGATGAGGCCCGCACCAGCGAGGTGGTGCTGATCCGGCGCAGCCCGGATGACAGCCCGATGCTGCGCACGCTCGATCTGCAGGATTTCATCCAGACCGGCGGGGCGGACGGCACCATCCCGCTGGCCGCCGGCGACATTCTCTATGTCCCGCGCAGCGGCATTGCCGAGGTCAATCTCTGGATCGACCAGTTCATCAACAAGGTGCTGCCGTTCCAGCGCAGCGCGAACTTCACCTATACGGTCACGCGGAACGGGACCGGCACCGGGACAGTCTTCCCGTGACAGAGGGGGCGATCCCGGAAGATTCCCTCTTCGGCACGCCGATCGCGCTACTGGACGTACCGGGCGCTGCTGCCGCCATCATGGCGCGGCCGGCGGAGGCGCGCTTCGCCTATGTGGTCACGCCGAACGCCCAGCATCTGGTGCAGCTCGACCGGGGCGATGCGGCCTTCCGCGCCGCCTATGACGGCGCCTGGCTGCGGCTGTGCGACAGCCAGATCGTGCGGCTGGTCGCCCGGCTGCTGTTTCGGCGCGACCTGCCGCTGTGCGCCGGCAGCGATCTGACGGCCGCCCTATTCGCGCAGCATATCCGCCCGGAGGACAGCCTCTGCGTCATCGGCGGCGATGCCGAGCTGGAGCGCCGGTTGCGCGAGAAATATGGCCTGCGCAACCTGGCCCGGCACGAACCGCCGATGGGCTTCATGGCCGATCCGGCGGCGGTACAGGCCTGTATCGATTTCATCGAGGCGCATCCCAGCCGGCTGGTCTTCCTGGCGGTCGGCTCGCCGCGCTCGGAGCTGCTGGCGTATCGGGTGCGGGCACGCGGCAAGGCCACGGGCACGGGCCTGTGCATCGGCAGTTCGCTGCATTTCATCACCGGGCTGGTGCCGCGCGCGCCGCTGTGGATGCGCAAATGGGCGCTGGAATGGCTGTTCCGGCTGTTGCGCGCGCCGCGCAGCCATGCCCGCCGTGTGTTCGTCGATTCGCTGCCTTTCCTGTATATTGCCGTGAAGCAGAGGCTGATGCCGGCGCGGCGACCGGACGTGCCGCCGAAGGAGCGTTGAACGGCCATGCCCCAGGGGGTGCAAAAGCTGGCGCAACAGGGATGGCAGCAGGAGACTCATCCGGACGGGCGGATCGTCCTGCTGCCTGCCGGTCGTGTGCTGCTGCTCGATGGCGATTCCGGCGCGGCGGATCACAAGGCCGAGGCCGGCCAGACCGCAGTGTTCCTTGCGCTGTTGCTCGCCCTGCCGATGTTCGGGCAGAGCTTCCACTACATGATCGACGTGCCGCCACTCTATTTCCTGTCCAAGGCCTGGCCGATCCTGACCGCACCGCTGGCGCTGTACGCGCTGGTCCGGCTGTCGCTGCCGCTGCTCGTACTCTATGGCGTCCTGGTGGCCTATGTGCTGGGGCTGACGCCGCTGCTGTCGATGATCTATTTCGGCACCGGCCTTATGGACGCTCTGGCGACCACCGCCAAGACCCTGCCCTTCCTGTATTATTTCTCGGCGCTGGGGCTGCTTCTGCTGCTGCGCCCCCGGCCGGAGACGGTGGTGCGGGCGGTGCTGTGGCTGGGGGCCGCGACCTTCATCGCGATGGCGCTGCTGTGGGTCGTGATCCCGGCCGATTTCTACAAGGCCGACCCGGCGCAATCGAAGCTGTTCCTGCTGGAGGCCGAGCGCGGCTACCGCATCTTCATGCCGATGTTCTTCGGCACGATTTTCATCTTCTACCTGACGCGCCGTGTCTTCGCCCGGCAGGAGCTGGCGACCATCCTGGTGCTGCTGGTCTGCTTCGCCCTGATGGTGATGATCTACAAGCAGCGCACGGTCATCCTGGCGGTGCTGCTGACCGTGGGGCTGATCGCGCTTGCCGCCAGTTCCGGCTGGCGGCGCGGGCTGCTGCTACTGTTCGGCACGGCGGGCGGGCTGCTGGCGGCGGGCCTGATCTACGCGCAGTTTCTGGAGCGGATCGAGGAGGCGCTGGGCGCCTCGCTGACCATCCGGCAGCTGTCGATCACCATCGCCACCGATTACGTGCTCAGCAACCCGCTGGTCATGTGGTTCGGCGCCGGCTCGGTCACCCGGCTCAGCGACAACAATCTGCAGACGATTCTGGGCAACGCCCATTTCTACCTGGCGGATATTGGCTGGCTCGGCATCGTCTTCGAATATGGGCTGATCGGCGCCAGCCTGATTCTCGCAGTGTATCTCGCCTCGCTGCGCCGCATCCGCCGAATCCAGGAGGCGACACATTATTCCATGATAACCGCCGCGCTGGGCGACCATATCGTGCTGATGCTGATCACCTCGCTGGTCTATTCGCTGGTGTTCACGCCCGGCGAGATGGCGACCGCTCTGGCGCTGGCAACCTATCTGGGGCTGCACAGCGACACATCGGTCCCCCGGCCCTAGCGCGTCAATAAGGCCTAGATTGCGTCCACCCCCCGCTATCGGCTACAAAGCCTGCGCTGGGCGGCCCGCGGTACAGGCCGCCCTACCGTCTTTCCCGAAGAAGTGTGAGTGAGGAGCGGCATGGCCTCCTATCAGTATGTTTATGTGATGAAGGGCCTGTCGAAGGTCTATCCGGGCGGCCGTGAGGTCGTGAAGGATGTCTGGCTGTCCTTCCTGCCCGGCGCCAAGATCGGCGTGCTGGGCCCGAACGGCGCCGGCAAGTCCACCCTGATGAAGATCATGGCGGGCATGGACAAGGAGTTCAACGGCGAGGCCTGGGCCGCCGAGGGTGCGCGCGTCGGCTATCTGCCGCAGGAACCGCAGCTCGATCCGGCCAAGGACGTCATGGGCAACGTGCTGGACGCGCTGGCCGAGACCCGCGACCTGCTGGAGCGGTTCAACGCGATTTCGGCCAAGTTCGCCGAGCCGATGGACGATGACGAGATGAACAACCTGCTGGCCGAACAGGCCGAGCTGCAGGAGAGGATAGACGCCAACAATGGCTGGGAGATCGAGCGCACGGCGGAGATCGCCATGGACGCGTTGCGCTGCCCGCCGGGCGATGCCGATGTCTCCAAACTGTCGGGCGGCGAGCGCCGCCGCGTGGCGCTGTGCAAGCTGCTGCTGGAAAAGCCGGATCTGCTGCTGCTCGACGAGCCGACCAACCATCTGGACGCCGAATCGGTCGCCTGGCTGCAGCGCACGCTGCACGATTATCCGGGCACCGTCGTCACCGTGACCCATGACCGCTACTTCCTGGACGAGGTGGCGGGCTGGATTCTGGAGATCGACCGCGGCCGCTGCATCCCCTATGAGGGCAATTACACCGGCTGGCTGGAACAGAAGCGCAAGCGCCTGGAGCAGGAAGCGAAGGCCGAGGATTCCCGCATCCGCACCCTGAAGGAGGAGGAGGAGTGGGTCCGTGCCTCCCCGCGTGCCCGCCAGGCCAAGTCGCGCGCCCGCCTGCAGGCCTATGAGGAGTTGCTGGCTGCCGGGCAGGATCGCGCGCCCGACGCCAACCGCATCGTCATTCCGGCCGGCCCGCGCCTCGGCAACCTCGTCATCGAGGCCGAGCATCTGCGCAAGGCCTATGGCAACCGGCTGCTGATCGACGATCTGGACTTCAAGCTGCCGCCGGGCGGCATCGTCGGCGTGATCGGCCCGAACGGTGCCGGCAAGACCACGCTGTTCCGCATGATCACCGGACAGGAGACGCCGGACAGCGGCGCGATCCGCGTCGGCGAGACGGTCAAGCTGGCCTATGTCGATCAGAGCCGCGACGATCTGGGAGCGAACAAGACCGTCTGGGAGGAAATCTCCGGCGGCAATGACGAAATCGAGCTCGGCAAGCGCAAGATGCAGAGCCGCGCCTATGTCTCGCTGTTCAACTTCCGCGGCAGCGATCAGCAGAAGAAGGTCGGCCAGCTGTCAGGCGGTGAGCGCAACCGCGTGCATCTGGCGAAGATGCTGAAGTCCGGTGGCAATGTCATCATGCTCGACGAACCGACCAACGATCTGGACGTCGATACGCTGCGCTCGCTGGAAGAAGGGCTGCTGGAATTCGCCGGCTGCGCTGTGGTCATCAGCCATGACCGCTGGTTCCTGGACCGTGTCGCGACCCATATCCTGGCCTTCGAGGGCGACAGCCAGGTGGTGTGGTTCGAGGGCAACTATCAGGCCTATGAGGAAGACCGCAAGCGCCGCCTGGGCGCCGAGGCCGACCAGCCGCACCGCATCAAGTACAAGCCGATCAGCCGCAACTGATCGCCGGTTGGCTTCAGGCAAAAGGGCAATAGGGCAAAAGGAAAGGGCGGATGGAGAACCATCCGCCCTTTTTGCTGTGTGAGGCAGCAAGGGTAATCTCTTAGCCACTCAGGGCCGGTCAGGCGGCCTGGCTGCGTGCGGCGGGGCGCTCGCGGGCTTCCATGACCTGCGCCAGTTCGGCGCGGGCGCGCGACACGCGGCTCTTGATCGTGCCGACGGCGCAACCGCAGATCTCGGCGGCATCCTCATAGCTGAAGCCGCTGGCGCCGACCAGGATCAGCACCTCGCGCTGGTCGGGCGTCAGGGTCTGGAAGGCGCGGTCGAAATCGCGCACATGCAGCTTCACTTCCTGCACGGCCGGGGTGGACTGGCTCAGCGCGCGATCGTCGATCGGCTCCATCTCGAAGCGGCGCTGGCGCAGCTGATCGTAGAAGATGTTGCGCAGGATGGTGAACATCCAGGCCTTGAAGTTGGTGCCCATCTGGAACTTGTCCTGCGCCTTCAGTGCACGCAGCACGGCATCCTGTGTCAGATCCTTGGCGCGATCCTCGTCGCGGCACAGCATGCGGGCGAAGGCCTGCAGGTGAGGAATGACGTCAACCAACTCATCCTGAAACGGGCGTGGCATTCTCTGCCTCCGTTATTATTGATATCGAATAGACGATCTGATTACGCCGCCGACTCTGGGTGAGAGCATGGAAGAAAAAAGGCCATGTCGGGGCAACGCTCCCCGATATGGCCACAATGTCTCTTCCCGGATGTTTTGCCCGATGTGCCGTTTATTTTTTCGAACGGCTTTTCGATTTACCCGATATGTCTTCTATAAGAGTGGAGATTTCGTCGGGCAGCGGCTGCTCCACGATCCCGTCATACATCTCTTGCAGATAGGCATCGACCCAATGCGCGAAATGCGGGTCGGCACCATTCTCACCCTGGGGGGGCTCCCCCCGGGAGGCGTCAGCCTGAGGGCGGGGTGCCGGCCTTCGTTCACTGGCCTGCCGTGACCGCGCCATCGCCGTGCCCGTTGCGGGGCGGCTGTAAACAAGTCTCAGATAGGGGGCTCGCTCTGTCATCGGCTGCATCTGTAATGGCGTGGCCAGAGGGTTCATCGGCATCTGCGGTGGCGGCAACGCAGGCTGTGCTTCTGCCAGCCGCTCTTCCGCATGTCCTGCCTGATTAACGCGATGGGCTTCCATCCTGTTCCGCAACAATCACCAGTCTGCCGCAAAATTGCCCTTGTTTGCCTTGGGGCAACCAAAATCCGGCATTAACGAAGATTAGCCACTTGGTCAGCGTCGATTGTTCGCGATGGGAATCTGGACCGGTGGTTGGGGATTTCAATGACATGCCGCAAGGCAGCATCGCGTAAGACGGCCTGACAAAGGAGCGAACGAGATGATGTCCCATAGTACCGATCTGACGGAGGCTCTTCCCTATCTGCGGCGCTATGCGCATGCCCTTTCGGGCAGCCGCTCCAGGGGCGATGCCTATGTGAAGCTGTGCCTTGAGACCTGCCTGGAGGAGCCGCAGCGCCTGACCGGCATTGGCGGAACCAAGGTCCGGCTGTTTGCCCTGTTTCATGAGGTCTGGTCGGTGGTGGCGCTGACCCTGCCGCAGCTGGATGAGGATATGGCCGATGGTGTCGGTCTCGACGACCCGCTCGCCGACGGCCTGCAGAGCCTGCCCGCGCTGAAGCGTCAGGTTTTCCTGCTGGGGCGCCTGGAAGGCTTCTCGGCAATCGAGATCGCCACGATCCTGCATATCGACGAGGCTGATGCGCGCCGCCGCCTCGACGAGGCGACCGCGCTGCTACGCCGGCGCATGATCGACCGTCATCTGCTGCAGGGCGGTGCCGCCGGTGTGTCGGATGATGAAGACGCCTTCGATGTACCCTTGCAGGCACCGTCTTTCGTCCGCCGCACCGCTGACCGGGCGCCGGCCTTTCAGCAGTGATGGTGTAAGCCCTGCCCATTGCCAGCCCGTTGCCGGCGTTATTTCTGAAGCGGCTGGGGAACGCGTTGACCGATCCCGCCGTTAAGTCATCAGGATACCGTTAACGGCGCCAGAAACGGCGCCGGCAGCAAGCGAAAGGAATAACGCGATGGGTATTGAGGTCGGCGGCCTTCTGGGCCTGCTTCTCCTGATCGCCAACATCTGGGCGATCGTCAATGTCGTTGGCAGTGGCGCGTCCACAGGCGGCAAGGTGCTTTGGATTCTGTTCATCCTCATCATGCCGCTGCTGGGCTTCATCGTCTGGCTGATTCTGGGGCCGCGCAGCGTGAAGGCGTAGCGTCAGTAGCGCTTCTCATAGATCAAACCGATATCGCCGGCTGTGGCAGCGCCCAGCCGGCTTTCTATTTTCAGGTTCGGCAGCACCTTGTATTCCAGCAGCAGGGCGGTGCTTTCCGCGCCGAAGCCCTGGCTGACCCCGACGAACAGATCCTCCGACAAATAGCGTCCGGCGCGTACCGAGGCGCCGTTCACGTCTCCGCCATCGACCTCCAGCGTGTCCAGCCCCAGCGACTGGCGCAGATCGTCCACCATGCCAACGCTGCTGACCGTGCCGGTCAGCTCCAGCGCGGTCTGCGCCAGGCGCGCGGCCTGCACGGCATTCAGCCGGGCGACACTGCTGCCGAACAGGATGCGTGACAGGATTTCGTCGCGCGGCAGCGGTGGCGAGGAGGACAGCGCGATATCCGGACGGCTGACAGGGCCGGTGATCGCCACCTGTGCCTGGATATCGCCGACATCGGCGACCGCCAGGATATCAAGGCCGATTTCCATCTCGCCCTGTACGTCCGGCAGCAAATCGATGGTGCCGCGATCCAGCACGAAGCGCCGCCCGGCAAAGTCAAATTGCCCGCGCACCACCGACACGTCGCCGGTAATCGCCGGTGCCGCCGCCGTGCCGGCGATTTCGATCCTGCCGCTGAATTCGGACTCCAGCCCGCGCCCGCGTACATAAACCTGGCCCGGTATCTCAATGGCGATGTCGAGGCGCACGAGGTTGGGGCCGAAGCCGTCTTCATCGTCTTCCGCTTGCCGCGCGCGCGCCTGACGGGCCTCCTCCCGCCGCCGTTCGGCATCCACATTGGTGCGCGCATCGCGGTTGATCTCGCGGACATCGAGTACGGTCACGGAGGGTGGCAGCCGGTTGGGGATACGGATATCGGCCTCGTCCACTGTGATGCGACCGGTCAACAGCATATCGTCGGCGGTGCTTTCCAGACTCAGCGTGCCGCTGGCATAGGCCGTCCCTTCCTCGCGGTTCAGGATGCGCAGCCGGTTCTGGCGCAGCCTGATGTCGACCTTCGGCAGACCCTCGCCCTCGAACCGGACGCGGCCTTCGCCGGACAATGTGCCGCCGGTGCTGTCATGCGCCCCAAGATCGCGCAGGGTGAGGCTGTCGCCGTCGCCCGTGATGCGAAAGGCGATGTTCTGCAGCGTGGCGCCGGTCATGTCGTTCATATACCGGCCATCGGCAAACTCCGCTTCGCCGCTGAGGCGCGGGTCGCGCACCGTGCCACCGAGGTCGAGGCCGGCGGTGAGGCTCCCTTCCAGCCGATCCTCGCCCAGCGCCAGAGCCAGCAGCGTGATCCTGCTCAGCTCGGCCTGCGCCTCGAGACGCCCGCTGAGCGCGCCGTCAGGCGGCAAGGTGGCCGTGCCGACCGCCAGGTCGAGACGGACCGGCAGGCTGGCCCGTGCCTCGATATGGGCACCTTCGATCCGGTCCAGCGCCAGGTTGGCGTCAAGCTGCCCGCCCCGCAGCCGGCCTTCCAACGTGGCGGAGGCAGGCGGCAGGTCGGGGGCAGCAGGGTCGTTCAGCGCAATGCCGCTGAGGGTGATACGGAAATCGCTGCTGGGATCGGTCGGCTTGCCCTGCAGCGACAGTTCCGCCGCGGCGGTACCGGCGAGGTCCGGGCCGGCGCCCAGTTTCTTCGCCAGGGCCAGCGGCAGGCCGGAGAGAGAGAGCCGCGCCGCCACAGCGTCATCCGTCAGCCGGGCCTGACCGGTCAGCCGGGCTTTCTCCTCAATGGCGAGGTCGAGACCCTCGATCTCCTTCAGCGAAGGCCCATAACGCAGCGTCGCCGGCTGGCGCAGCGCCAGTGCTATCTTCCGCACCGTGGCGTCCAGCCGGTCCAGACGCAGCGTGACGAGCTTTGCGACGGCGATGCTGCCGGTGCTGTCCAGCGACAGCTCTGGCCCTTCCGCCTGCAGCGAGAAGCCGCCGCCCTGCGGTTCCAGGTCGGCATCGAGGACAAGGCTGTCCAGCCGCTGCCCGTCGGCCTCCAGCCCTTCGGCGCGCAGCGCGACCGGCCCGCGCGGTGTACCCCTAATATCGGCGAGCTGCGCTTCCAGCCGCAGCCTATGGAGGCTGGCTATCCCGTCCAGTGCGAGGCTACTGCCTTCCAGCACCAGCCCGGCATGCTGTCGGCCCGACCGGTCGGCCAGCTCCACCGCCAGCGCCATGTTGCCGGACGGGTTCAGCTCCTTCTGGCCGGCCAGCGCCGCCAGTGTGGCGAGGTCGTCGCTGCTGGCCTTCAGCCGCCCGGCGGCCAGTTGCCGTTCCAGGTCGATGGCAAGGGCGCCCTGCAGCGTCAGCGCCTTGCTGTTCAGTGACAGCCCGTCCAGTTGCAGCCGGTTTCCGGCGACCGCGAAGCGGGTCTCTCCGGTTGCTGCCAGACCGCGCGGGCTGGCCGTCAGGCGCAGTCTTCCCTCGGCGGCGGGCGTGCCGGTTTCCATATCCAGCGCCAGCCGGTCGAGCGACAGGGCCGCGGTCACGGCGCCCAGCGTTTCGCCTTCCAGCCGGGCATTGCGCCAGTCCAGATTGGCCTCACCCGACACTCCGGCGGGCCAGGAACCGGACATATTCACGAAGGCGCTGGCCGCACCTGCCATGCGCAGGCCAGCCTGCCGGCCGGCCTCCGCCATGTCGGGCAGGTCGAGGGCGAGGCTGGCCGCCACATTCTGGAAACTGTCGGAGAGGGTGGCGTTGCCATCCAGCGTAGCCGCTTCACCGGCCAACCCGACATGGTCGAGCTGAAGTTCGCCTGCCTTCTGGCGGATGCGGCCGGCGGCGGTCAGCTCGGCGGTATTCCCCAGCAGTGGCAGGGGTGCACCATCCAGTACGGCATCAGCGAGGCTGGCCGTGATATCGAACCCGGCATCGTCAGGGTGGCCGCTGGCGGTGGCGTCCAGGCGCAGCATGCCGGCAAGATCGATCCCGGCGAGCGATGCATAACGTTCAACCGGGCCTGTCGCTGTTGCGGTCAGATCGAAATCGAGGCTGAGCGGGTCGGCGGTGCCGGCCAGCGCGATCTCGGACGGCCCGTCGCGCAGCGTCAGGCTGCCGATCCGGACCGGACCGGCGGCGGGCACCACCGCGTCGAGCGTGATGTGCAGTTCCTCGGCCAGCACGGCGCGCAGCTCCGGCGGCAGCAGCGGGCCGGCGCGGACGCGGCTGTCCAGCGTCACATGGCGGTCCGTGCTGCCCTCGACCGTCACATCCGCGGTGATGCCGATCTCCGGCCCGGCGCTGGCGGTCAGGCGGGCGGTTAGCCCGTCCAGCGGCCCTTCGGCGTTCAGTGTCGCCTCCACGGCAGGGCGCCCCGGCAGGTCAAGCAGCCCGGCGATGACGCCATTTTCCGGCTCCGAGGCGGTGAGCCGCGCTTCCACACGGTCGCTGGTCGCGTCGTAGCGCAGCAGGACGCTGGCCGCTGCGGGCGCATCCAGCCGTCTTGCGTCGAGAGCGATGTCGATGGCCTTGCCGTCGCGCGGCAGGCTTGCCTTGCCTTCCGCCGTCAACGTGGCGGCCATTCCGGCGACCGGTTCGGCCAGCTCGATACGCTCGATTTTGAGGCGTTCCACCCGGATATCGACTGGCAGCGGAAAGGGGGAGGCGGTGGTCTGGCTTTCTTCCGTCGTGCCGGCAACGGGCTGCCGCAGCACCGACACCCTCTCCGCCGTCAGCGCGTCGAGGGTGAGGCGCCGGTCCAGCAGGTCGAGGGGAGACCAGTCCAGCACGGCGCGCTCGACGGTCAGCCAGGGCCCCTCGGCATCGCGGAGCGTAATGCTGCCAACGCTGATGCCCTCGAACGGGGCCAACCGTTCGATCCCGGCAATCTCCACCTGGCCGGCAAGCAGATCGTTGGCGAGGCGTTCCGCGAGGCCGCGCCCAGGCCCGGTGTTCAGCGCCAGCACCGCGCCGGCCAGCAGCCCGGCCAGAAGAAACGGCAGCAGCAGGATCGCCAGCAGAATGCGCCGGCCCGTTCGCCGCCGCGGCTTTGCGGGCCGTTTCTTCGGGGCGGCGGGCACGGCCTTCTCAGTGTCCTTCTTCTCCACCATCAGAAGGCCTGTCCGAGGCTGATATAGATCTGGAAGGCGTCGTCGCTCGGGCGGCGGTCGAGCGGGAAGGCGAGGTCCACGCGCAGCGGGCCGATGGGGGTGTAGTAGCGCACGCCGAAGCCGGCGCCGAACAGCGGGTCCACGCCGAGATCCGGCAATTCGCTGCGGAACACATTGCCGCCATCCAGGAAGGCGACGAGGCCGATATCCTCCATCACCCGGGCCCGCATCTCGATGGAGCCGGCGATCAGCGAGGAGCCGCCAATCGGGTCATTGCTGGCGTCGAGCGGCCCCACGCTCTGATGGGCATAGCCGCGCACCGTGTCGCCGCCACCGGCATAGAAGCGCTTGTCGGCGGGGATGTCGGTGCGGGTGGCACCCAGGATGGAGCCGACGGCGATACGGCCCGCCAGCACGTACTTGCCCTCGGGATCGAAGGGCAGATGCATGGTGTCGTCCAGCCGCAGCACAAGGAAGTTGCTGTCGGAGCCAATGAGGCCGGTATAGGGCGTGGCGCTCAAGGTCAGCTTGCCGCCCTTGGTGGGGTTCAGCAGGTCGTTCGTGGTGTTGCGCGTGAAGTTGGTCGGCAGGCCGATCAGGGTGAAGGTCTCTGTCCCGTTCGCATCCTCGATGCGCGACTGTTCCAGTGACACGCCGACGGAGCCGCTGTAGGGCCCGCCGAACTGCCGGGTCAGCGTCGTCACGCCACCGAAGCGGGTGGCATCGTAGGCATCGACATCCTCCTGCTGGGCATAGACTGAAAAGTCGAGGCGCTGCTGCGGGTTGAGGAAGGCCGGCCGGCCGAGGCTGGCCTTCAGCCCGACCAGCTGTTCGGCGACATCGCCATCCAGCCGGAAATCCTCGCCATAGCCGAACAGGTTGCGGTGCCGCCAGAAGGCACGCACGCCGGCCCCCTGGCTGGTCGAATAGCGCACACCGCCGCCGATGGAGCGGGGCTTGGATTCGGCGAGGCTGATCGTCATCGGCACCTTGCCCTCGGCCATCTCCTCGCGCTTCGGGGCAATGGCGACCGACAGGAAAAGGTCGGTCCCGGCCAGCGCCTGCCGCATCTCCGCGACCTTGCGGGTGTCGTAGAGATCGCCCTCCTTCCAACGCTGCTCGCGGCGCACGACGCTGGCATCGACATCCTCCAGTCCGTCGATCCGGGTCTGGCCGAAATAGGCCCGCTGGCCGGCATCGACGCGGATGTCCACGGCGACGCTGCGCTCGGCGTGATCGACCACCACCTCGCGCTCCTCGATCCGGGCGAAGGGGTAGCCGCGCCAGCCCAGCCGCCTTGTGACCGCGCGTTCGCCGGATACGATCATCTCCGACCTTGCCCGCGATCCCAGGCTGACGCCCAGCGCCTCGTAGGTAAGCCCCTCCGCGGCCTTTTCCTGCTCTGCTGTCCTGAACACCAGGGTGAAGCGCTGCAGCCGGTAGATCGGGCCGGGGTCGAGGGAAAGCCTGACGATGGCCGATTTGTCGGGGTCGCCTTCCACCGGTTCCACGGCCAGCTCTACCCGCGGATCGTAATAGCCCTCGGCATTCAGCACATCGCGGATACGCTTTTCGTCGCCCTCGGCGCGGCGGCGCAGCAGCTCCAGGCTTTCGATGGTCTCGTCCTTGCGCAGCTCGACCTCTGCCACCTGCCGGATGGTGTTGCCGATATCCTTCATTGCCTCGCTTTCCGTCGCCGTGAAATCGGTGGCGTAGCGGATATCCGCGAGCGCCGGCACGGCGCGCAGGGAAAGGCAAATAAGCAAGGTCAGCAGAAAAAAGCGCATCGTCTTTAAAGTATGTCGTCTCGGGCTGAACTCTCGTGGAGTGGCGATAGTAAAGGGGAATACGGCGAGCGAAAGGCGCGGCACTACGAAACGCAGTCCAGCAGCGGCCCCAGCTGGCCGATCCGCCGACCGATGGTGCCGGCCCGGCCCGCGAGATAGCCGTCCGGTTTTCCTGCCGCCCATTGGCGCGGGTTGGGCAGGGCGACGGCCAGCAACGCCGCCTCCCGTGCGGTCAGGGTCTTGGCACCCTTGCCGAAATGATGCCGCGCGGCGGCCTCCGCGCCATAGATACCGGGGCCCCATTCGGCGACGTTCAGATACAGCTCCATGATCCGCCGCTTGGGCAGCAGCAGTTCGACATGCAGTGTCAGATAGGCCTCCAGCCCTTTGCGGACATAGCTGCGGCCAGGCCAGAGGAACAGGTTCTTCGCCAGCTGCATGCTGATGGTGCTGGCGCCGCGCGTGCGCTCTCCCTGGCTGGCATCCTGCAGCACCTCGCCCAGCGCGTTCCAGTCGAAACCGGAATGGCGGCAGAACAGATTATCCTCCGCCGCGACGACAGCCTTCGGCAGATGGGGGGATATCTCCCCCAGCCAGCGCCAGCTCTTGTCGATGGTTTCGCCCTCCGCCGCGCGGATCAGCATCAGCGGCGTACCCGGCGGCGGCAGGATGGCATAGGCCAGCACCAGCAGCGCCGGCAGCAACAGGATGACGGCCAGCGCGATCAGCAGGATACGGCGCAGCCGCCGCACTCAGCCCGCCTCCGCCGAGAGCGGGAAGCCGAACAGCCGGGCGAGGAAACGGCCCAGCACTGCGTTCGATTGCTGGCGGATATCCGGGTCGCCGCCGATCAGATAGCCATCGTCGGTCACGCAGGCGGCCAGGATCAGCCGCCGCGTCACCGGCCCCAGCATCGGCAGCAGGGTATTGCGGTCGCGCACCAGGCCGCTCTGTGAGACCTCGAAGCTGCAGCCGGCAAGGTTGCGGGAAATACGGCGCGGGCCGCGCCAGCTGCCATCCCACAGATGATAGGCCTCGTCATAGACCACCACATCGGTCTGCGAGCCGCCGGCGCGGATATCCGCCAGCACTTCCTGGCAGCGTTCCGGGTCGATCAGCGCATCCTGCCCGCCATAGAGCATCAGGTAGGGCGCGCCGGTCGTGCGCTTGTCGGCGAAGCGCGCGACACAGGGGCCATAGAAGGCGACATGGCCGGCGAAGCGCAGGCCTTCCGGGGCGAGGGATTTCGCGATCTGCTCGTGCAGCGCATAGGTCGAGGCCATGCCGCCATAGGAAAAGCCGATCAGCGCGATGCGGTCCGTATCGATGTCGCCGCGCCCGGCGAGGTAGCGCAGCCCGGCATAGACATCGGCCACCAGCATGGTCTCGGTGATGTTCAGCAGCCGTTCGGTGAAGCCGCTGGCAAGCTCGCGCCGGGCGGCAAAGGCATCCACCACCAGCGCGGCGATGCCCATGGCGGCGAACTGCCTGCCATAGGTCAGCTCGCGCCCGTAGCGCACGCCGCCAGCACCATGGATCAGCACCACCGCCGGCACCTTGTCGCGCGACGAGGCACGGTCCGGCAGGAACAGCTGGCCGGACGCCAGCGTCATGGGATTGCGTGCCTCCCCCTGGCCGATATCGCGCGGGCTGAACGGGCTGCGGCTCTCGAAACTGACCGGCTGGCCATCGATGGCGGAGATCGCGGCACCGTCCGGCCAGTCGCCGCTGGCGAGCCGGGCATGGGCTGTGGCCGGCAGCAGGCAGGCGGCCAGCAGAATCCAGAGGAAGCGTCGCATCGCGGCATCCTTTCCTGTCGGCTTCTGTCGGAACGTCAGACGAGAAGATAAGTCCTTGCCAGCCTGCCGGCAAATCGTGGCATCAGTTCGGCGCGGTACCGGGGCCGAAGAAGCGCCGCCAGAGCAGGCTCAGCCGGGCGGTCAGGCGGCTTTCCTGCGCTTCGCGCAGCAGCCGGCGGTTGATCGTGTTCTTCTCGTCGTCGCTGTAGGTGATCCAGCGGCCGATCTCCTCCGCCGTGCGGCCGCAGCCGGCGCAGCGCCCGTCGCCATCCAGCCGGCACACCGCCTGACAGGGACTCATGGTCAGCAGACGGTCGGTATTAAGGTCGGCAGGATCGTGCTGCATCGCGTGTCAGTCGGGGACGGCGATGCCGCGCCGCAGGCAGGCCGCGGTCAGGGTGTTGCTGAGCAGGCAGGCGATGGTCATCGGCCCGACGCCGCCCGGCACCGGCGTGATGGCGCCTGCCACGCGGGAGACATCCTCGAAATCGACATCGCCGACCAGCCGGGTCTTGCCGTCCTCCTTCGGGATGCGGTTGATCCCGACATCGATGACCGCCGCCCCCGGCTTCACCCAGTCGGCCGTCACCATGTGCGGCCGGCCGACGGCGGCCACCAGGATATCGGCGTTGCGGCAGACGGCGGGCAGGTCGCGGGTGCGCGAATGGGCGATTGTCACGGTGCAGCTCTCGCGCAGCAGCAACTGCGCCATCGGCTTGCCGACGATGTTGGATCGGCCGATCACCACGGCGTTCAGGCCGGACAAGTTGCCCAGATAATGTTTCAGCAGCATCAGGCAGCCCAGCGGCGTGCAGGGCACCATGCCGGGCAGGCCGGTCGCCAGCCGCCCGGCATTCACGACATGGAAGCCGTCCACATCCTTGTCCGGGTGGATGGCGTTGATGACGGCGTCGGAATCGATCTGCGCGGGCAGGGGCAGCTGCACCAGGATGCCATCGACCGCCGGGTCTTCGTTGAGTTGCCGGACCAGCGCCAGCAGCTCCTCCTGCGAGGTGGTGTCGGGCAGTCGGTGCTCGTAGGAGTTCATGCCCGCCTCGACGGTCATCTTGCCCTTGTTGCGGACATAGACCTCGCTGGCGGGATCGTTGCCGACCAGCACCACGGCGAGGCCGGGCACCACGGAGTCGCGCTGCTTCAGCAGGGCGGCCTTGCGGGCGACCTCGGCGCGCAGGGTGGCGGCGAAGCCCTTGCCGTCGATCAGGGTTGGGGTGTCGCTCATGCTATCGTCTCCAGCCAGTCGGTCAGGCGCCGCATCAATAGACCGGAATCGCCCGCGATTTCGACCGTTTTCCGACGGTCGGTCGCCCCCAGCACAATGGTCAGGTCGGATTTCGGCAGTTTCCAGCTTTTCGCCAGCAGTTTCAGCAGGGCGGCGTTCGCCTTGCCATCCTCCGGCGGGGCGGTGACGCCGATCTTCAGGCTGGCATCGCCGGCATCGTCCGCGATCAGCCCCTGTATGCGGTCAGCCGCCGCCTTGGGTGTCAGCCGGATACGGACGCGCAGCCCATCCGGCACGGTGGTGAAGGGCGACGGCAGGCTCAGGCCAGATACTCGAACATCAGGTTCTTCAGGAAAACCAGCAGCAGGATCAGCACGATCGGCGAGATGTCGATGCCGCCCAGATTGGGCAGGATCTGGCGGATCGGCCGCAGCGCCGGCTCGGTGATGCGATACAGGAAGTCGCCGATCATATAGACGACGCGGTTCGACGTGTTCACCACGTTGAAGGCGACCAGCCAACTGAGAATCGCGGAGATGATCAACGCCCAGATATAGAGCGAAATAATCGTATCGACCAAAGCCAGGAAGGAATACATCGGATCACGCCATGCGTCGGGGGAAGCCCTTGGAAAGGTAGGGGGTTGGCCGGCGCTGCGCAAGGGCAAGCCGGCGATATCCCCCTATCTTACACGTTGAAGTACTTCGCCTTCGGATGATGCAGCACGATGGCGGAGGTTGACTGCTCCGGATCCAGCTGGTCCTGGTCGGTCAGGCTGACGCCGATGCGCTCCGCCCCCAGCAGTTCCAGCAGCGGGCGCTGGTCGGCCAGGTTCGGGCAGGCCGGATAGCCGAAGGAATAGCGGCTGCCGCGATATTCCTGCTTCAGCAACCCTTGCATATCGGCGGCCTCCTCCGAGGCGAAGCCCAGCTCGGCGCGGATTCGCTTGTGGACATATTCCGCCATCGCCTCGGCCATCTCCACCGACAGGCCGTGCAGGTAGAGATAGTCCTGGTAGCGGTTGCCCTCGAACCAGTCGCGCGCGATGTCGGAGGCCTTGGAGCCCATGGTGACGACCTGCAGGCCGATCACGTCGCGCTCGGCATCGTCGATGTCGCGGAAATAGTCGCTGAGGCACTTGCCGTCCGGGCCAGCCTGGCGCGGCAGCTTGAAGCGGCACACCTCGGTTCCGCCATTCTCGCCGAACAGCACCACGTCATTGCCCTCGGCGGCGGCCTGCCAGTAGCCATAGACCGCCTGCGGCACCAGGATATCCTCCTGCTCGCAGGTCTCCAGCACGCGCTTCAGGATCGGCTTCAGCTCCTGCTCGGCATATTTGCGATATTGCGCGCGGGTGCGCCCGCTTTTGCGGAAGCCCCACTGAAACTGGTACAGCGTCATCTCGTTCAGATAGGCCAGCACCGTGCGCACCGGCACGCGGGCAATGACTCGGGAGCCCCAGAAGGGCGGCTCAGGCACCTTCACGCCGTCGGCCAGCGCATGGCGGCGGGCGCGGGCGGCGTCCTTGTCCAGCGCATCGTCATTCGCGGCCTTGGAGGTCTTGCCCGGCGCGCGTGAGCTGGTGGCGCGGCTGGTGCGCTTCTCCCGCTCTTCCTGCAGGAAGGCGTCGAAGCCGCCATCGATGACCTTGTTCATCAGGTTCAGCCCGTCGAAGGCGTCGCGGGCATAGGCGACCTGGCCGGTACCGTAGGATTGCGCGCAGTCGGTCTCGACATAGTTGCGGGTCAGCGCGGCACCGCCCAGCATCACCGGCGTCTTCATCCCGAGGCGGGTCATCTCCTCCAGATTCTCGCGCATGATGACAGTCGATTTCACCAGCAGTCCGGACATGCCGATGGCGTCGGCCTTATGTTCCTCGGCGGCCTGGATGATCGTCGCGATGGGCTGCTTGATGCCCAGATTGACGACCTTGTAGCCGTTGTTGGTGAGGATGATGTCGACCAGGTTCTTGCCGATATCGTGCACGTCGCCCTTCACCGTGGCCAGCACGATGGTGCCCTTTTCCTGGCCTTCGACCCGCTCCATATGCGGTTCCAGATAGGCGACGGCGGCCTTCATCGTCTCCGCCGATTGCAGCACGAAGGGCAGCTGCATCTTGCCGGCGCCGAACAGCTCGCCCACCACCTTCATGCCGTCCAGCAGGTAGGTGTTGATGATGTCGAGCGGCGGATGCGACTTCATCGCCTCGGCGAGGTCGTCGTCCAGCCCCTTGCGGTCGCCGTCGATGATGCGTTCCTTCAGCCGTTCCTCGACCGTCTCGGCGCGCTTCTTCTCTACTTTGGCGGCGGACTGCCGTCCCTCGAACAGTGCCATGAAGGCCTGCAGCGGGTCATAGCCCTCCGACCGGCGGTCGAAGATCAGATCCTCGGCGGCCTTCACCTCATTTTCGGGGATCTGGTGCAGCGGCATGATCTTCGAGACATGCACGATGGCGCCGGTCATGCCGCGCTTCACCGCATGGTCGAGGAACACCGAATTCAGCACATGGCGCGCCGCCGGGTTGAGGCCGAAGGAGATGTTGGAGAGGCCGAGGACGATCTGGCATTCCGGCAGTTCCTGCGCGATGCGCTCAATCGCCTCCAGCGTCCACAGCCCCAGCTTGCGGTCATCCTCGTTGCCGGTGCAGATGGTGAAGGTCAGCGGGTCGAACATCAGGTCGGAGGCCGGCAGCCCGTGCTTCACGCAGGCGAAGTCGTGCAGGCGCTTGGCAACCTCCACCTTGCGCTCGACGGTCTTGGCCATGCCTTCCTCGTCGATGGTCAGCGCGATCACCGCGGTACCGAAGCGCCGGGCGAGTTCCATGCGCTTTTCCGCCGGCTCCTCGCCATCCTCGAAATTGATCGAGTTCAGGATCGCCTTGCCGCCATAGAGCTTCAGCGCCGCCTCCAGCACGATCAGCTCGGTCGAATCGATGACCAGCGGCGAATCGACGGAGCCGCGCATCCGGCTGACCACCTCGGTCATGTCGGCGACCTCGTCGCGGCCGACGAAGGCGGTGCAGACATCCAGCGAGTGGCTGCCCTCGCGCACCTGGTCGCGGCCCATCTCGACGCAGCCGTCCCAGTCGCCGGAATCCTGCAGCTCGCGGAATTTCTTGGAGCCGTTAGCGTTGCAGCGCTCACCGATGGCGAAGAAGGCATTCTCCTGCCGGAGCGCCACAGGGCCATAGAGCGAGGCGACGGACGGCGTCCAGAGCGGGCTGCGGGTCTTCGGGCGCGGGCGGTGATGGCCGCCACCTTCCTCCGCCGCCAGCCGGCGCAGCATGGCGTCCAGCGCCTGGATATGCTCGATCTGCGTGCCGCAGCAGCCGCCGACGAAGCTGATGCCGTCCTCGCGCAGGAAACGCTCCAGCCAGGTCGCCAGTTCGGGTGCGGCCAGCGGATAGACGGTCTGGCCATCGACCAACTCCGGCAGGCCGGCATTGGGCTGGATCGAAATGCGGCCGCGCCAGTTCTCCGCCAGCCAGTGCACATGCTCGGCCATTTCCTGCGGGCCGGTGGCGCAGTTCAGGCCGATCACCGGCACGTCCAGCGCATCGATGATGGTGGCGGCGGCGGCGATATCGGTGCCGACCAGCATGGTGCCGGTGGTTTCCACCGTCACCTGCACCATGATCGGGATGTCGGCCTTGGCCTCGCGGTTGGCGCGCTTGGCACCGTTCACTGCGGCCTTCACCTGCAGCGGGTCCTGGCAGGTCTCGATCAGGAAGGCGTCGATGCCGCCGGCGATCAGGCCGGCCGATTGCAGGGCGAAGGCGTCTTCCAGCGGCTGATAGGCGATATGGCCGAGCGAGGGCAGCTTGGTGCCGGGGCCGATGGAGCCCAGCACGAAACGCTCGCGCCCGTCATCCTTGAAGCGCTCAATGGCTTCGCGCGCCAGGATGCCGGCCGTGCGGTTCAGCTCGAACGCCTCGTCCTGCAGGTCGAATTCCGCCAGCGTGATCGGCGAGCCGCCGAAGCTGTTGGTCTGCACCGCGTCGGAGCCGGCCTCCAGATAGCCCGCATGAATGTCGCGCACCAGGTCGGCGCGGCTGCGGTTCAGGATTTCGGTGCAGTTCTCGCAGCCGAGATAATCCTTATCGACATCCAGGTCGGCTGCCTGCACGCGGGTGCCCATGGCGCCGTCGCCAAGCAGGACCCGCTCTTCCAGTGCCTTCAGAAAGCGTGACATTCCCCAATTCCTTTTTTGTCGTTCACGCAACCGGGGCTGGTGCCGCAGTTCGCGCGCCAAGCCCCAGCACGCGGCAGATCGCCAGCGTCAGCTCGGCCCGGTTCAGCGTATAGAAGTGGAAATCCTCGACCCCGTTTTCACGCAGCTTCTCACACAGCTTCACCGCGACGGTGGCGGCGACGAGCTGGCGCGTGTCGGGTTCGTTGTCCAGCCCCTCGAACAGGCCGCCCATCCAGGCCGGCACGGCCGCGCCGCAGGCTTTGGCGAATTTGCAGACCTGGCCGAAATTGGTCACCGGGAGGATGCCCGGCACGATCGGCACGGTGATGCCGGCCTTGCGGGCGTTTTCCAGGAACCGGCAATAGGTGTCGGCCTCGAAGAAGAACTGGGTGATGGCGCGGGTCGCCCCTGCGTCGATCTTGCGCTTCAGATTGTCGAGGTCGGCCTGCAGGCTGGTGGATTCCGGATGGCGTTCGGGATAGGCGGCGACGCTGATCTCGAAATCGGCGATCCGCCGCAGGCCACTTACCAGATCGCTGGCATAGGCATATCCGTCGGCGCGCGGCGTGTAGGGGCCGAGGCTGCCCGGTGTGTCGCCCGGCGCGTCGCCGCGCAGCGCCACGATATGGCGCACGCCGATATCCCAGTAGGAGCGGGCGACCGTATCCAGCTCGTCCCGGCTGGCATTCACGCAGGTCAGGTGCGAGGCCGGCACGAGGTCGGTCTCGGCCAGCAGGCGCGCCACCGTGGCGTGGGTACGCTCCCGGGTCGAGCCGCCGGCGCCATAGGTCACGGAGACGAAATTCGGGCGTAGCAGGGCGAGACGCTGGATCGCCCGCCACAGCGACTCCTCCATCGCCTCGGTTTTCGGCGGGAAGAATTCGAAAGACAGGTTCCCGCTCATGGCCGGTTTCCTTGGATACTTTGTAATGCGGGTGGTTTCTGCGCCAGCCAGAAGCCCACGGTCAGCGGCGTGCCGGAAAGGCTATCGACGGTGCTGACAGTCAGACCCGCGGCGCTGCACCAGCCGGTGATTTCCTCATTGGCGAAGCCGGGCCAGCGATGGGCGTGTTCCTTCAGCAGGTCAAGCTCCTTGTGCGGTGTAAAATCCACCACCAGCAGGCGGCCGCCGGGACGCAGCACGCGGGCTGCCTCGGCCAGCACCTCGCCCGGCCGCTCGGCATAATGCAGCACCATGTGCAGGATCGCGGCATCGACCGACGCCCCGTTCAGCGGCAGCTGGTACATGTCCGCCTGGCGCACCGCACAGTTCGACAGGCCGCGATTCTCCAGATTGACGCGGGCGACCGCCAGCATCTCGCGGGACTGGTCGATGCCCATCGCATGGCCGACGCCCGGGCCATAGAGATCGAGGATGCGGCCGGTACCGGTGCCGATATCGAGCAGGTCGCCAATGCCGTCCGGCGGCAGCAGGGAGAGCAGCTTGCGCTCGACCTCGCGGGGGTCGGCGTGCAGCGCGCGCAGCTTGTGCCATTCGGCGGCATTGCGGCGGAAATAGGCGGCGGCGGCCTCGGCGCGCCCGCGCTTGATCGCGTCCAGCCGTTCGGCATCCAATGCGAACAGCGGGTCGGCGTCGGGCACCAGCCCGGTCAGCGTTTCGCCCAGTTGCGCGCCTGGCCCGGTTTGCGCCAGACGGTAATAGGCCCAGGTGCCTTCACGCACGCGCACCAGCAGGCCGGCCTCGCACAGCAGCTTCAGATGGCGCGAGACGCGCGGCTGGCTCTGCCCGACGATCTGCATCAGGTCGCTGACGGTCAGTTCTGCCCGCGCGCACAGCGCCAGCAGGCGCAGGCGGGTTGGCTCCGCGGCGGCGCGCAGCCCTTCCAGCAGGAAATCCGCCGACAGGGCGGCGGTGCTTTCAATATCGATATCCGGGCGAAGACGGGGCTGCGCCATGCGTGTTCCAGTTCACATAAAAGATATAGACATAAAGATATATTTATATTTTAGCGTCAACTGGATTCTGCGCCGGCGGCTGTTGCAGGCTGTCGATTAAGAAAGCGGCAAATCCTGCAACG
The DNA here is from genome assembly GCF_000299935.1 of Oceanibaculum indicum P24. Classification (NCBI taxonomy): domain Bacteria; kingdom Pseudomonadati; phylum Pseudomonadota; class Alphaproteobacteria; order Rhodospirillales; family Oceanibaculaceae; genus Oceanibaculum; species Oceanibaculum indicum. Next base: position 156,436 of record NZ_AMRL01000005.1, read on the forward strand.
GTATGCTGGTAAAGCGCTATTTCTGCAACACTTGTGACGGAATCTCTTCCGCTGTTCCCCGCCCAGCGTTGGACAAGGGGGCTGTCTGTGCTACCTGCTTTTCTGTGTGCGAACCGAAACAGTTCGTTACAAAAGGTAATTTGAGGCAATAGTCCGGGGCTGATAAAAGGTCTCAATGGACAAAAGACAGCGCCGGCAGGATCGCCGACGCTGTCTTTGCGAGGAGCATCACAAGGGTGCTAAAAGGCGGTACCGATGGCCGCTCGTTTTGGAAATGAGGCAGTAGGCATGACGCTTGGGACGTGGCGTTTCTTGGCAGGCAGGGCGACCGCGCTGTCCGGTCTTCTCGCCGTTGGCCTGTTGGCCGGTTGCGCGAACATGGCCGACGAGGGGCGCGCTGAGGCGAACGACCCGCTGGAGATTCCCAACCGGTTCGTGTTCGCGCTGAACGAGACGGTCGATACCTTCGTGCTGCGCCCGGTGGCGGTGACCTACCGCGACTGGATGCCGGAGCCGGGCAAGGACATGGTCCGCAACCTTGTGGACTATCTCACCAGCCCGGTCATCCTGGCCAATGACGTCTTCCAGGGCGAGTGGGAGCGCGCCGGCGTGACCAGCAAGCGCTTCTTCCTGAACAGCTTCTCGGCCGGCCTCTACGATATCGCCGCGCTTGAGGGCTATGAGAAGCACAGTGAGGATTTCGGCCAGACCCTCGCCGTCTATGGCGTGCCGGAAGGCCCCTATCTGGTGCTGCCGCTGATCGGCCCGTCGAACCCGCGCGATGCGGTTGGCCTTGCCGTCGACATGGTGCTGGATCCGCTGAACTGGTACGCTTGGAACACCGACCGTGAGTGGATCGGCTATTCCCGTGCCGCCGCCAATGCCGTCGATGCCCGCGCGCGCAGCATCGAGGCGCTGGATGATGTGAAGGCCAATAATTTCGATTATTACGCGGCGATCCGCAGCCTGTACCGTCAGCGCCGTGATGTGGAAATCCGCAATAATCGCGGCACTGATGGCGGTTCGGCCACATCGCCATTCCGCGATTACGTGCCGGGTGGCAAGGACGCTGCCACAAAATAGCCTCTGCGCCGTTTTATCAAGGCAACGAGACAACAGGGTTGAACGGATGACCGCGATTTCTTTCAGGACGACGGTTCTTGCCGTCTTCATGGCCATTGGCTTGTCAGCCGGGACCGCTCTCGCCGATGGCGTCGATGCTGCCAAGGGGTTCATCCAGACCCTCGGCGACAAGGCCGTCAGCACCATTGCCGCCACCCAGCAGGACGAGGAGGCACGGCTGCGGCAGTTCCGCAGCCTGCTGAACGATAATTTCGATGTGCCGGGTATCGGACGCTTCGTGCTGGGGCGTTACTGGCGCGTCGCGACGCCCGAGCAGCGCGACGAATATCTGAAGCTGTTCGAGGAAAGCATCATCCGCACCTATGCGCGTCGCTTCTCCGACTATTCGGGCGAGACGATCGCGGTCGAGAAGGCGCGGAAGGATGGCGAGGATTTCATCCTGGTCGACAGCGTGATCCAGCGTCCGACCGGCGGCCCGGTGGCGGTCACCTGGCGCCTGCTGGGGCAGGGCAAGGACTTCAAGATCGTCGATGTCGTGGTGGAGGGGGTGAGTATGAGCGTCACCCAGCGCTCCGACTTCGCCTCGGTGATCCAGTCGGGCGGCGGCAATATCGAAGCGCTGCTGAAGGTGATGCGCGAACGGCTGGGAAAAGCCTGACGCGCCTTACCTACCGGATGCGTGAGGCGTAGCTGTTCGCCCGGCGCTGCCAGTTCGGCACGCCGACCACGCGATAGACACGACCGGAGGCGGCCAGCAGGGCCGCCGCCGTCATATTGTCCGAGCCGACATTCATCATGCCCAGCATGAACAGGCAGTCCGCCTCGGCCAGCGCATCGCCGATCTGCTGGTAGAAGTTCCGTGCCTCGGTATAGGCCTCCATCGCGGCGGCCAGCCGGCCCGACTTTGATTCGAGGTCGCCGATGGCGCGCAGCGCCGCCCCCGCGCCGGCCCCGTCGCCCAGCTGTTCGTAGAAGCTGCGGGCATAGGCGAAGGTCACCCGGGCGCCATCGGTATTTTCCATCAGGAACTCGGTCTGCCCCATCGCCAGCAGCGTCTGGGCCTGATCCTTGGTGTCGCCGGCCGAGCTGTAGAAGCCATAGGCATCCTTGAACAGCTGGCGGGCCTGGCGCTGATTGTTGCGCAGCCGGTGGATCTGCCCCTGGCCTTTCATCGCGTCGCCGATCAGCCCCTTGTCCTGGGCGTCGTGGGCCAGCTTTACCGCGCGGTCGAAATGCTGCGAGGCCTCATTCAGCCGGCCCAGCATGCGTTCCATTTCGCCCAGGCCGATCAGCAGCCGTGCCAGATCGGCCTTTTCCTTCGGGTCGGTCAGCATGCCGGAGGCCGCCGCCCCGATCTGCCGCGCCTGCTCGAACCGGCCCGGCGCCCGGCGCAGGTCGCCGCGTCCGGACAATAGCGAGCCGTCGCCGATGCGCCGCCCGGCGCGCTGCATCAGCGCGGCGCCATTCAGCAGGCTGGTGCGGGCTTCCATCTGGCGTTCCATCATGCGCAGCAGCTCGTACATGACGATGCGCACCACACCCTCGCCGACGAAGTCGCCGCAGCGGCGGTAGAGACTGATCGCCCGCTCGTAGCGCACCTGGGCGTCGGGCATGTCCCGCTTCTCGCGCGAGAGATCGGCCCGGCGGGTCAGCGCATGTGCCTCGCCCAGCTTGTCGCCGCTCTGCGCGAAGCTGATGCGTGCCTGGTCGAAGCTGGCGGCGGCATCCTCCTGCTTCAGTTGCTTCACGGCCACTTCGCCGATGCCGATCAGCACATTGCCTTCGCCCATATAGTCGCCGGCCTGCTTGTAGCTGGCCCGCGCCTCGACATAGCGCTGGGCAGCCTCGTCCAGCGCATTACCGAAATAGGCGATATCGCCCAGTGCTTGCAGGATGGCGCCGCGTTCCTGGTGCAGCTTTCCCTCGGGCAGCCCATCCAGCGCCTGCTGATACAGGGTCTGCGCCTCGGCCAGATTGCCCCTGGCCATCGTCAGCTCGGCACGGCCGACAAGCACCTGCGCAATGCCAAGCTCGTCTTCACTCTCCTTGAACTGGGAGAGGGCCTCCTCATAGAAGCTGCTGGCCTCGGTGTCATGCTCCAGCAGCTTCGCCCCCTCGCCCTGCACCCAGCTGCGCCCGGCGGCGGATTGCAGGCCGGTGCTCAGCTTGCCGCCGCTCATCAGCGCGTCGATGCCGCCCTCGCGTTCCAGGCCGCGCGTCGTCACTACATCGACGAGAATGCTGCCGCAACCGAGCAGGAAGGTCGCCCCGGCGACGATATGCTGATAGGTCTCGGGCTTGCCGAGCGTCAGGAAATAGCTGCTGCCAGCCGCCGCGAGCGCCCCGCTGAACATCAGCGAGCGGCGCACCAACCTGTTCCGTCTTTTCTGGCGGGCCGACCGGCGGGCGGGTGATCTCAACGACTCATCCTCGGCTACAACACCGTTTTGGTGCTGACCAGATTTCTATAGGCAGGCACCATCGGATTAAAAGGAAAAATTTTATATAATTTTCTTTTCCTAGCTTGCCATCGTCCGTGGCCTGGTCAACCAGCGATAGACCGGCAGCAGCAGCATGGGAAGCAGATATATCGGCAACTGGCCGATAGCGAAATAGAGGAACAGGTCAGGATCGACCGCGCTGCCCAGTGCGGCGGTCAGCAACGCCAAGTTGCGGTTGCCCGCGACAAGACCGAGGGTCGTGCGGGGAATCGCGTCCAGCCGCCAGAAAGCCAGCATGGTCAATGCCTGTAGGCCGAGATTGACGGCGAAGACGGCGGCCACGAAGGTGGCAACGAAGGCCGGCTCGGCGATGGCGCGTGCGGCGATGCCGTCCATGGTGGCGATGGCGAAGATGATCATCAGCACCACCAGCCCGCCATCCAGATGATGCTTCAGCTCGGCAATGCGCGGCGTCCCGGCGCGCAGGCGAATCAGCATGGCAAGACCGAAGGCACCGCCGATCAGCAGCGCCAGGCGCAGCATCAGGTCGATGGCGCCGACCGCGAGGTTGACCCCCAGCAGGGCGAAGGCCAGCGGCGGCAGCACCACCGGATAGATGAACATCGCGGCGACCACGACGATCAGCGCCAGCGCGCCGTCCAGCCCGGCGAACAGTGCCAGCGCCGGCGCGGTCAGCAGCGGCGGGGCGGCGGCATACAGCACCATCGCCATCTTCAGCCCCGGCGGCAGGTCCAGCGGGGCGACCAGCAGCGCCATGACCGCCGGGCATAGGATCATCACCCAGCCCAGCGACAGGGTCAGCCGCGCCGGGCTGCGCATGTGCCCTCCAACGGTCGGCCAGTCGATGCGCAGCATGGTGATGACCAGCATGCAGAACACGCTGGGCGTCAGCAGCGGGCGGACAAAGGCGGCCAGGTCCGGCAGGGCGAGGCCGATGAAGATGCCGAGGGCAAGGATGAGGGGGGCACGCCGGCCAAGCGACGCGAGGAAGCGGGTGATCATGATGGGGCGAGTGTAGGTTCACGCTAGGCAGGCCGGCAAGCACGCCCTAGCATAGCCGATATGACTGATCTGACGACTGCCGGCTCTACGCCTGGCACGCTCCATCACGGTACGGTGCTGCCGGAATGGATCGACAATAACGGCCACATGAACCTCGCCTATTATCTGATGGCGTTCGACAAGGCGCTGGACGATTTCACCGATGCCATCGGCTTTACCCGCGCCTATCGGGCCGAACATCAGAGCGGCATTTTCGTCGTCGAGACGCACCTGACCTATGGCCAGGAACTGCTGGAGGGAGAGGCCTTCCGCGTGGAGACGCGCGTGCTCGGCATCGATGGCAAGAAACTGCATCTGTTCGAGCGCATGGAGCGGGCCTCGGACGGCGCGCAGGCGGCGACCTGCGAGATGATGATCCTGCATATGGACATGCAGAGCCGGCGCAGCGCGCCGTTTCCTGCCCCCATTCTTGCCGGATTGATGGAATTGGAGCAAAAAGCCGCCGAACGGTCCCTGCCACCGGAGGTTGGCCGGTCCATCGGCATCGGACAGCGACGTCCACGCTAGAAACCGGCGGCGGAAACGCTAGAGTAGGGCCGTGAAGGACGTCACCGGATCGGTGGCGGATGGAAGGGGAGCGGTCGGAGTGTCAGTGACGTCAATCTTGCAGACCCAGGAATTTGCCAATGCGGCCTTCGAATCGATGCGCCAGCACGGCATTCCGCCCTCGCCGGAAAACTTCACCATCTGGTTCCATTACCATTCGGACACCTATGGCGACCTGACCCGGTTGGTGGACAAGCGCATCCAGGATGCGGAGCCGTTCGACGAGCAGCATAATGATGAGCTTTATGCGCGTTTCTTTGGCGGCGACCAGCGCAAGATCACGCTGGGCGCGGCGGCCGGCACCGAACGCATCCTGCAGGAGGTGCTGTCCAAGATCAGTACCGCCAAGACCAATGTCGCCGGCTACGCCGCCTTCCTGCAGGATACATCGGAAGCGCTGGGTGGCGATGCCGGTGTGCGGAATATCGAGACGCTGATCTCCGCCCTGATCGAACAGACCGGCGTGATGCAGAAGCGCAATGAGGTGCTGGAGCGAGACCTGCAGAAATCCACCGAACAGGTGGTCATCCTGCGCCGCGACATGGAGGCGATCCAGCGCGATGCGCAGACCGACGGTCTGACGAACATCGCCAACCGCAAACGCTTCGATGCGACGTTGCGGGAAGCCGTCGCCGCGGCGGAGGTCGATGGCAAGCCGCTCTGCCTGATCCTGGCCGACATCGATCACTTCAAGAAGTTCAACGACCTCTATGGTCACCAGATGGGCGACCAGGTGCTGAAGCTGGTCGGGCGCACCCTGCGCGACTGCATCCGCGATGGCGACCTGCCCGCCCGTTTCGGCGGGGAGGAATTTGCTGTCATCCTGCCGAATGCCGATCTGGCGGAGGCGGCGGAGATCGGCGACCGCATCCGCAAGACCATCGCTACGCGGCGCATCGTCCGCCGCGACAGCAAGGTCGAGCTGGGCGCGATCACCACCTGCATCGGCGTTGCGCTGTATCAGAAGGGCGAGCCGATTCCCGCATTGATCGACCGCGCCGACGAGGCGCTTTATGTCGCCAAGCGGACCGGCCGCAACAAGGTCGTCACGGAAGAGCAGATGAACGATCCGGACCGGAACGCATTCTGAGATGTTGAGGCTTCCCGCCTTCCGCTGGCGCCCTCGGCTGATCGTTCTTCGGGCGCGGCGTTTCCTCCGCCAGGATCATGTCCGCCTGTCGATCCTGTCGGTGGCGATCGGTGTGCTGGCGGCGTTCGGCGCCATCCTGTTCCGCGAGGCGATCCAGCTCTTTCAATTCGGATTTCTGGGGTTTCGCGGGGAAAGCATCGCCAGCCTGCTGCGGGAACAGCCCTGGTGGCGCACGCTGCTGGCGCCGACCCTGGGCGGCCTGCTGATCGGCCTGCTGATCCGCTACGCCATGCCCGGCGGGCGGGCAAGGGGCGTCCCCGATGTAATCGAGGCCAGCGCGCTGCGCGGCGGGCGTATCGATGGCGGATCGGGCCTGCTCAGCGCCGTGCTGTGTTCGATCTCCATCGGCAGCGGTGCCTCGGTTGGCCGGGAAGGGCCGGCGGTGCATCTGGGGGCGACCACGGCAAGCTGGCTGTCACGCCGCTTCCGGCTTGGCCGGTCCAGTGTGCGCACCCTGCTGGGTTGCGGCGTCGCCTCGGCGGTGGCCGCTTCCTTCAACGCGCCGATGGCCGGCGCCTTCTTCGCGCTGGAGGTGGTGATCGGCCATTATGGCTTGCAGGCCTTCGCGCCCATCGTCATCGCCTCGGTCATCGGCGCCATCGTGACCCGCATTCATTACGGCGATTACCCGGCCTTCTTCATTCCCGGCACGGCGGAAGTATCGGCGCTGGAATATCCCGCCTTCATCCTGCTGGGCCTGTGCGCGGCGGCGGTTGCCATCATCTTCGTGCGCAGCGTCGATTGGGTGGAATGGGGCGTGCAGCGCTTTCGGGTGCCGAAGCTGGCCGCCATCGTTGCCGCAGGGTTCTCGGTCGGGCTGATCGGCCTGATCCTGCCGGAGGTGATGGGCGTCGGCTACGAGGCGACGGAGCGCGCGATCCAGGCGCAGTACGGCTTCTGGCTGCTGGTGGCGCTGCTGGCGGCGAAGATGGCGGCCACGGCGTTGTCGCTGGGCGGTGGCTTTCCGGGCGGCGTGTTCAGCCCGTCGCTGTTCCTGGGGGCGATGCTGGGCGGCGCCTTCGGCATCGTTGCGGCGATGCCCTTCCCGCAGCATGCGGCGGGGACGGGGGCCTATACGCTGGTCGGCATGGCGGCGGTATCGGGGGCGGTGCTGGGCGCGCCGATTTCCACCGTGCTGATGCTGTTCGAGATGACCGGCGATTACGAGATCACCATTGCGGCGATGGTCGCGGTGGCGGTGTCCAGCCTGGCCACACGGTCGCTGCTGGGCCACAGCTACTTCACCTGGCAGCTGGCCAAGCGCGGCCTGTCGATCAAGGGCGGACACGAGGTCGGCGTGCTGCAGGAGATCAGGGTCCGCCGGCTGCTGCGCCGCGATCATGAGGTGGTGGCCCCGGAAGACGATATCGTCGAGGTGCGCAATCACCTGCTGAAGGCGCCGCAGGCCGAGCTGTTCGTGGTGAAGGAGGGCCGGCTGATCGGCATCCTGACGCTGGCCGATCTCGGTGCGGCGGCGTTCGACGGCAAGCCCGGCAAGGCGCCGACGGCAGGCGAGGCGATGCGCGCCGACCCGCCCTTCCTGACCGCGGACGATACGCTGGAGGCGGCGGTGAAGCTGTTTTCCCAGGTCGAGGAAGGGCTGCTGCCGGTGGTCGAGACCCGGCATGGCCGGCGGCTGGCTGGCTGCCTGCACGAACGGGACGTCATGCGGGCCTATAACCGGGCGCTGATCAAGCTGCGCGCCGAGGAACATGGCGAGCGGGCCGAGAACTGACGCATAAGGCGTCTGCGCACGGAATCGCTTCTCATTCTGCCCGACTCGCTCTAGGGTTTTCGCCTCTTTCAGGCAGTCTGGCAAACGAGGGCAGGATGGGCGCCGAGGCGATCCGACGGAATGACGCGCATATCGCCGAGGCGATTGCGGAGCTTAAGGCGCTGCTGGGCGACCGGCTGTCGATGGCGCCGGCAGTGCTGGAACAGCATGGCAAAGACGAGAGCTATCATCCGGTCATGGCGCCCGATGCGGTGGCCTTCGCGCAATCGACCGAGGAAGTCTCCGCCATCGTGAAGATCTGCGCCGCGCACAAGGTGCCGATGATCCCGTTCGGCATCGGCACCTCGCTGGAGGGCGGTGTGGCGGCACTGCAGGGCGGCATCACCATCGATGTCAGCCAGATGAATCGCATCCTGGAAGTCAATACGGCAGACATGGATTGCCGTGTTCAGGCCGGGGTGACGCGCAAGCAGCTGAACGAGCATCTGCGCGATACCGGCCTGTTCTTCCCCATCGATCCGGGCGCCGACGCCTCGCTGGGCGGCATGGCCGCGACCCGGGCGTCCGGCACCAACGCGGTGCGCTATGGCACGATGCGCGAGAATGTGCTGTCGCTGACCGTGGTCACGGCGGACGGGCGCATCATCAAGACCGCGCGCCGCTCCAAGAAGTCCGCAGCCGGCTACGATCTGACCCGCCTGTTCGTCGGTTCGGAAGGCACGCTCGGCATCATCACCGAGGTCGCGGTAAGGCTCTATGGCGTGCCGGAGCAGATCTCCTCAGCCGTCTGCGCCTTCCCGGACATGGAGGGTGCCGTGAACAGCGTCATCCTGACCATCCAGTCCGGCATTCCGGTGGCCCGCATCGAGCTGCTGGACGAGGTGCAGATGGGCGCCTGCATCGCCTATTCGAAGCTGGAAGGCTATCAGCCCGCGCCTACTCTGTTCTTCGAGTTCCATGGCACCGAGGCGGGCGTGGCCGAGCAGGTGGAGATGGTGAAGGCCATCGCCGCCGATTTCGGCGGTACCGATTTCAAATGGGCGACCAAGTCGGAGGATCGCACGGCGCTGTGGGAGGCGCGGCACAAGGCCTATTACGCGGCGCTGTCGCTGCGCCCCGGCGCGAAAGGCTGGCCGACCGACGTCTGCGTGCCGATCTCGCGCCTTGCCGAATGCATCCTGGAGACCAAGAAGGACATCGCGGCCTCAGGCATGCTGGCACCGCTGGTCGGCCATGTCGGCGATGGCAATTTCCACCTGGTCTATGTGATTGACCCGGATAGCCCGGAAGAGCTGGAGCAGGCCAAGGCGCTGAACGACCGCATGGTCATGCGCGCCCTGGCGATGGAAGGGACCTGCACCGGCGAGCATGGCGTCGGCTATGGCAAGATGGATTTCCTGGTCGCCGAGGCTGGTGAGGCTGTCAGTATCATGCGCCAGATCAAGCTGGCGCTGGACCCCGATAATCTGATGAATCCCGGCAAGATCATCCGGCTCTGAACCCGCGCCACGAAACGGCCATAGGCCGCGGATAAGCTGGAATTTACAAGATTTGCCGGACGCAGGGCGCGTTTTTCGGCGCGATGTGCATAGGAGGCAGGGTGCGTAGGGTTCTGATCGGGCTGGGCGTTGTAGCGGTGTTGCTGCTGGCGGCGGTCTTCCTTGTGCCTTCGCTGGTGGACTGGAACGGGTACAAGCCGCGCATCGCCGAGGCCGTGCGCGAGACGACCGGCCGCGACCTCGTCATTGAGGGCGATATCGGCCTGTCGATCCTGCCCACGCCCACCCTGTCTGTCGGCGGCGTGCGCCTGCGCAATCTGGAAGGCGCCTCGTCACCCGATCTGGTGCGCGTGAAGGCGCTGGATGTCGAGGTCGCCCTGCGCCCCCTGCTGACCGGTGACATCGAGGTAAAGCGGCTGGTGCTGGTCGAGCCCTTCATCGCGCTGGAGGAACTGCCCGATGGCCGACGCAGCTGGGACTTCACGGTCCCGCAGCAGGCATCGGATATCCCGGACGAGACGGCGGGCGATTCGGCCTTCACCGGCGATGGTGGCACCAGCGTCACGCTGGACGATGTGCGCATCGAAAATGGCACGCTGCTCTATCGGTCCGCCGATGGGGCGGAGCAGCGCTTCGACAAGCTGTCCCTGTCGCTGAACGCGCAGTCCCTGCAGGGGCCGTATCAGGCGAAGGGGAACCTTGCCTATCAGGGCGTGCCGGCGACGATCGAGGTATCGGTCGGGCGGATCGGCCTGCCCGGGAAGCCGGCACCGGTCTATCTGAACCTTGGCCTCGCGGATCGCGGCACGCTGGTCCTGTCTGGCGCGATGCAGGGCGGGGCGGAGCCGCGGCTGACCGGCAAGCTGGAACTGGACTCGCCGGATGTGCTGGCCCTGGCCGCAACGGCGTCCCGTGGTGGTGCCGTCCTGCCGCTGCTGCGTCAGCCGGGCTCGCTGCGCGCCACCCTGTCGGCGACGCCGCAGGCCGTGGCGCTGGACGATATGCGTCTGGCGCTTGGCGAGGCGCAGGCCACCGGCGCGGTGAACATCAGGCTGGAAGGCACGCCCTCGGTCGATGCGGTGCTGGAGGTTGGCCGTTTCGACCTGGACAGGATGATGGCGGCGCAATCCGGTACCGGGACGGCACAGCGCTCCGGCCAGCGCCAGGTGCAAAGTCAGGCGCAGGGCCAGCCTTCTCAGGCCCAGCAAGCCGGTCAGGCCATACCCTTCGCCCTGCCGGCGATCCCAGTCGGCGTGAATCTGACGCTGGACCTGACCGTGGACGCGATCGACTATCGCGGCCGGCTGGTCCGGCAGGTGCGCGGCAATGTCGCGGTACAGGATGGCCGCATGGCGCTGAACCAGCTGTCGGCACAGCTTCCAGGCGGGGCCGAGGCCAGCCTCTATGGCGTCGCCACCTCCGGGCCCAGTGGTACTGGAATGGGCGATTCTGGCACACGCTTTGAGGGATCGGCCGAACTGACGGCGACCAGCATGCGCGATCTGGCGGTCTGGTTGCAGCTGGGGCTGCCGGACGTGCCGGCGGAACGCCTGCGCAGCCTGTCGCTGCAGACCGACCTTGCCGTCGATTCCACGGAACTGCGCCTTGCCAGTCTCGACCTGCGCGTCGATGCCAGCAAGCTGGCCGGCAGTGCCAGCTACCGGTTTGCCGGTAGGCCCTTTGTCGGCCTGTCGCTGTCGCTCGACCGGATCAATCTCGATGGCTACGCCGTGCAACCGCCCGCCTTGCTGCCTGGCCCCGTCGTGCCGGAACAGATGCCGCGCACCAATAACGAGGCGCCGCCGCCGCCCCTGGAATTCCTGAAGAGCTTCGACGCCGAGGTGAAGCTGACGGTCGGCCATGTGACGCTGCGTGGCCAGCAGCTGCGCGACATCAATCTGGACGCCACCGTGCGCGATGGCGTGGCCTATGTGCGGGAAGCCGCTGTCGCCGATTTCGCCGGCGCGCGTGTCGGTCTCGGCGGCACGCTGACCGCGCGCGAAGGGGCGTCTGCGGGCGATTTGGGCTTCAAGCTGGAGGCGCGCGAGCCTGCCCGCCTCCTGCAGCTGCTGAACGTGCCGACCGTGCCGAACCCGGCACAGCTTGGCCGGCTGGAACTGTCCGGCCGGCTTGTGGGCACGCCGGAAGCCTTCGACATCGATACCACGCTGACGGCGGCCGGGGGGCAGGTGAAGGTGACCGGCGGCATGGCGTTGGCCCAGTTCCCGCCGAAGATCGACCTGGTTGCGGAAGGCAGCCATCCCGATTTCGGCAAGCTTCTGAAGACGCTGCTGGGGCGCGACCCGGAGGCCGGGCCGGCGCTGGAGGATTTCCGGCTCTGGCTGACGGCGAAAAGCGGCGATACCGACGCGATGGCGGTGAACGGGCGGATCGAGGCCGCCGGCGGCATGTTCACCATGGAAGGCGACGTCAATCCCTTCGCGCCCTCGCCGACTTTCGCGCTCGCGCTGGATCTGCGGCACGGCAATGCGGTGCGCTTCCTGCGCATCTTCGCGCCCGACTACCGGCCCGGCGGCACCCGCGACCGGCCGCTGGAAGTCACCGCGCGGCTCGCCGGCAATGCTGCGGCCTTCACGCTGGGCGACCTGAAGCTGCGGGCTGGCACGGTGGAGGCGACGGGCAATGCTGCCGTCTCGCTCTCTGCCGCACGCCCGAAGATCACCGCCAAGCTCGATGCGGGCGAAATCCAGCTCGAACCCTGGCTTCCCGATCCCGCACGCGGCGGTGGCGATGCAAGGCCGGCGGCGCCCGTGCCGCTGCCGGTTTCCGGCGGCGGCTGGTCGGCTGAGCCGTTGCGCCTGACCGCCCTGCGCAGCGTCGATGCGGAGCTGACCGCCACCGCCAGGACCGTCCTCTATGACGCCTACCGGGTGGAGGATGTGCTGGCGCTGGTTGCCCTGCAGGATGGCGTGCTGGATATCAGCAAGATCAACGGCACCATGTTCGGTGGCAGCATCGGCATGAATGGCCGGCTGGTCGCGGCCGATATGCCAACCGTTCGGGCCGAGTTCCAGGTGCGTAACGCCGATCTGCGCGCGGCGACCACCGCCGCCGGCCAGCCGCCGCGTGTGCGGGGGCTGCTGGATTTCGACATGCAGGTGAACGGGCGGGGCCAGAGCGAGGCAGCCATGGTCTCCTCACTGGCCGGCAATGGCCGGTTTGCTGTGCGCGAAGGCGTGGCGGAGGGCTTCGACCTGCAGAGCATCAGTGACCGGCTGGAGGAGCTGAACGATGCGGCGGCCTTCCTGACGCTCGCCCGTGCCGCCTTTGCCGGCGGCGAAACCCCGTTCCAGCGTCTGGATGGCAGCTTCACCATCACCGATGGCGTGGCTCGCACCGAGGATACCCAGCTGGTCGCCAGCGCCGGCGAAGGCAAGGTGACCGGCATCGCCGACCTGCCGCGCCAGCAGGTGGATGCGACGGCGGCCTTCACCCTGACCCGGCACCCCAGCGCGCCGCCCTTCAGCGCCTCAATCACAGGACCGCTTGCCGATCCGGCGGTCAATCTGCGCACGCGGGAGCTGGAGGCGTTCCTGGTCCAGCGGGCGGTGGAGCGTGGGCTGATGCGCCTGCTGCCGCCACAGCAGCAGGACAGCAGCGGTACTCAGACCGCACCGGCCTCGCCCGCCACGCCGGCTGACAAGCTGCGCCAGATCATTCCGGAATTGCTGAAGCGCTAGAGATACCCGAACCGGGCGAGGCCGGGCCTGCCGGCCTCTTCCAGCGCGGCCAGGCTGTCGGCGGGCAGGTCGCGCCAGCGCCCATGGCCGGGCCGGTGTGCGACGGCCTGCTGCGCGGCGGCGAGGCTGGCCGCGTCGATATCGGGGCGCAGCAGCCGCAGCAATTCGGCCAGCGCCGGGCTGTCCGGGGCCGTCGCGTCTTCCAGGCGCAGCAGGTGGTAGCGTTCTCCCAGCAAGGCTTCGCCGCAGGCCAGCGCTTCCAGGTTGGTTTCCGACCAGAAGCGGATCGCGGCCAGCGCCAGCGCGTCCGGTTCCTGCGGCGCGGCATGGCCGTGGCGCGCGGCGAAATGCCGGTCGATCTGCTGGCGGTTGTCGGAAAGCGCGATGTCGCGCCCGTCGCGCACGACATGGATAAAGCGCAGGTCGGGCAAGGCCTCGGCAAGGAAGGGCAGGACAAACATCAGCCGGGGATTCTTCCAGCCCCACAGGGATGGCTGGCTGCCTTCCTCCAGGACTTTGGCGGCAACCCCACGCAGCCCTTCCAGACCGGTTGCAACCAGCGCATTCGACAGGTCTTCCAGCCGGTAATCGAGGCTGCCGGTCCGGTCCAGCACCGGGTTGATGAGGCGGTCCAGCACCGGCGGTGCATGGCGCAGATCGCCGGCATGGTTCACTGTCGTGCCCATGAAGAAGCCGGCGGCGACCAGCGCCTCGCGGATGGCTCGTGTGCCGGAACCGCCGGTGGCGCCGATAAGGACAGGGCCCGATGCGGAGGCCGTCATACCGCCAGTTCCGCCGCGCGCAGGCTCTCGTCACGCACCAGGTCGGTCAACTGCGCCTTCAGGGCAGAGAATTCAGGCGTGGTGCGGATGTGGTAGTCGCGCGGCCGCGGCAGGTCGATGGGGATTTCCGCCTTGATCGTACCGGGACGCGCGGTCAGCACGACGACACGGCCGGCCAGGAAGATCGCCTCCTCGATGTCGTGGGTGACGAACAGCACGGTCTTGCGGTTGCGCTCCCACACCGCCAGCAGCAGTTCCTGCATCAGGCTGCGGGTCTGGGTGTCGAGCGCGCCGAACGGTTCGTCCAGCAGCATCACGCTTGGGTCAGGTGCCAGCGCGCGGGCCAGGGCGACGCGCTGCTGCATGCCGCCGGACAGCGCCTTCGGATAGTGCCCGGCAAAATTCTCCAGCCCGATCTGGGCCAGCAGTTCGTCGGCCCGCCGCCGGGCGTCGTTGCGGCTGATGCCCTGCTCGATCAGGCCGAAGGCGACATTGTCGCGCACGGTCAGCCAGGGGTAGAGGGCCGGCTGCTGGAACACCATGCCACGCTCCGGTCCCGGCTTCTCGACCGGCTGTCCATCCAGCAGGATGGCCCCGCCATCGGGATGGTCCAGACCGGCCGCCATGCGCAGGAGGGTGGACTTACCGCAGCCCGAGGGGCCAAGCAGCGCCACGAACTCGCCCTCGCCGACGGTGAGATCGACCGGGCGCAGCGCCTCGACCGTGCCGTCGCGTCCGCGAAAGATCCGGCTGACGCCGGCGATCTCAAGCCTGCCCATCGTTACTTGAAATATCAGACCAGGAAATTCAGATAGGAACCGCGCGGGGCGTCCATATCGATCTCGTCGGCCGCCAGCAGGCGCCCCAGCCGGGCAAGCTGCCGGCCAATCTCGGTATCGTCAATGGCGGTACGCAGGATGGAACGGCGCTGCGGTCGTTCGCGCGGGCCTTCCAGCAGGGCGTCCGGGCGCGGCTGCGCGCCCTGGCCGCGCTGAATCCGGTTGCCGGCCTGGCCTGATGCCTGGCCGCCGATGCGGGGGCCGGTTGGGTTGATCGCCATCGCTCTCTCCTTCGCCGCCGGGCCTTCGCAACCTGGCGCGACGCTCAAGCGGGATTATGCCTGCAAAAGCCTGGAAATTGAAGGGTCGGCGATTGCAGACCCGGTTTTCGCTGCGCGGCTATCGTCTGTCAGGTGCGCGGGTGTAAGCTGCGGCACGGTTATCCGGAACGGATACCAGAAGGGATGTCATGAATATTCTCGTCGTGCAGAACTATCCCGGCTCGCCGCCCGGCCAGCTTGGCGACAGCATGCTCGCCCGCGGCGCCACCCTGCATGAGGTGCATCCGCTGGCGGGTGAGAAGCTGCCCGCCGGTCACGATCCGTTCGATGGCGCGCTGATCCTCGGCGGGGCGCAAAGTGCCGCCGACGATGCCGGCAACCCCTATTACGCCGAGCTGCTGCCGCTGCTGCGCGGGTTCCACGAAGCCGGCAAGCCGCTGCTCGGCATCTGTCTCGGCTCGCAGCTTATGGCCCGGGTTTTCGGCAAGCGGGTCCATCGCCACAGCCATGTCGAGTTCGGCTTCCATCCGCTGTCCCTGACGGAGGCGGGCCGTGCCGACCCGCTGTTCGCCGGCCTGCCGGCCACACCGCATCTCATGGAGTTTCACGAGGATACGTTCGAGCTGCCGGACGAGGCGGTGCTGCTGATGACGGGTGAGGGCTGCCGCAACCAGGCCTACCGGGTGGGCGAGACAGCCTATGCCTTTCAGTGCCATATCGAGGTGACGCGCGATATTCTGGACCACTGGGCGGTCGAGCCGGCCTCGCTTGCCGCCAATGGTGGGGCCGATCCGGTGCAGCGCCTGCAGCGCGAGATGGAGGCGCATCTGGAGGCCTCGCTGGGTTTTGCCGACACGGTCGCCGTCCGTTGGCTGGAGCTTGCGGCGCGGGTGCGGCAACGCGATGGCTTGCGCAAATCCGCGTAATGCGAAACTCTATCCGCAATACGGAACACGGGATACGAGCCGAATGATGGAACGGGTGAGGTCGCTGTTTCGCGCAACGCGCCTGACGAACCGGCGGCGGCATCCCCGCTATCCTGTCAGTGCCAGTGTCGAGATTCTGCATCAGGGCAATGCCGGTCGCGATGCGGAGATCACCGATGTGTCGGCTGGTGGCGCGCTGCTGATCCCGACCCTGAGCATCGAGCCGGGGCAGGAGATCGAAATCTATCATCCCGGTTCGACGATGCGGGTCAGCGCGCAGGTGATCGCCAACGATGCGGAGGGCACGCGCGTCCGCTTCCTGTCCGAAGGGGCGGGGGCCATTGTCTCGGTCTGGCTGCGCGGGTTGCATGCGCGCCCGGTGGCCGATGGGCAGGCCGGCTGACGGCTGACCGGGCGTTTGCAGGCCAGCTCTTCACAGGAATGTGAACAGTGCCTTTGGCACGATTCCGCGCTTTGTCGCAGAACTGCCCCAAGGGCCTCTTATTTTCGACATGATTAGACATAATATTTAGGTTGTAGACGCCAACACAGCCCCTCCGGCGTCTGCGATTAGGCCGCACGGAAACCCCTTCCCCAAGCGGCCATGACCCAAAGCCCCCTCGGGCGGTGCCAATTCCCCGCTGGCACCGCCCGATTTCTTTTTGGGCCCTTCCTGCATCTGGGCAGCCCTGCGGGCGGCGGGCCTTCACACGGGCCGGGCGCAGGGCTATGAAGTCTCCTTCGCTATGCAAGGGAGCCCGCACCGCATGTTCACCACCCGCCCGGAAATTCTCGGCACCTTCGGTGTCGTTGCCTCCACCCACTGGCTGGCCAGCGCCACCGGCATGGCGATCCTGGAAAAGGGCGGTAACGCCTTCGACGCCGGCGTGGCGACCGGCTTCGCCCTGCAGGTCGTGGAACCGCACCTGAACGGCCCGGGCGGCGAGGTGCCGATCATCCTGTATGACCGCAAGGTCGGCGCGATGGAGGTGATCTGCGGTCAGGGCGTCTCTCCGGCCGCCGCCACAATGGACTATTACCGCTCGCTGGGATTCGACCTGGTGCCCGGTACCGGCCTGCTGGCCGCCACCGTGCCTGGCGCCTTCGATGCCTGGATGCTGATGCTGCGCGACCACGGCACGATGACGCTGGAGGAGGTGCTGACCCCTGCCATCGCGATGGCGGAGAATGGCTATCCGGTGGTGCCGAACATCACCAAGACGGTGGATACGGTGCGCGAGCTGTTCGCCACCGAATGGACCACCTCCGCCGCGCTTTATCTGAAGGACGGCAAGGCGCCGCAGCCGGGCAGCATCTTCCGCAATGTGAAGATGGCCGAGATGTACAAGCGCGTGCTGGCCGAGGCGAAGGCGGCCGGCGGCGACCGCGTGAAGCAGATCGAGGCGGCGCGCGCCACCTGGTACAAGGGCTTCGTGGCCGAGGCCATCGAGAAATTCTGCGCCTCGACCGCCGCGATCGACGATTCCGGCCGGCGCAACAATGGCATCCTGACCGCCGAGGATATGGCGTCCTGGCAGGCGAACAAGGAGAAGCCGACCACCATCGACTATGGCCGCTATACGGTCGGCGTCATCCCGCCCTGGAGCCAGGGGCCGGTGCTGGCGCAGCAGCTGGCCCTGCTGAAGGGCTACGACCTTGACAAGACCGACCCGACCGGGCCGGACTTCCTGCATCTGTTCATTGAGACGATGAAGCTGGCGATGGCCGACCGCGAGGCGTTCTACGCCGATTCGGCGCAGGTCGAGGTGCCGATGGAGACGCTGCTGTCGGAGGCGTACAACACTGAACGCCGCAAGCTTATCGGCGATACTGCCTCGAAGGAGCCGCTGCCGGGCAGCGTGCCGAGCCTCACCCGCTGGATGGATACGGAGGCGCACAAGCGCCTGGGCCGAGCGCCGGAATACGCCAAATTCTCCATCGGCGAGCCGACCGTGCGCCGTGACGGCAACACCGCCGGCGACACCTGCCATTTCGACATCATCGACCGCTGGGGCAACATGGTTTCCGCCACGCCCAGCGGCGGCTGGCTGCAATCCAGCCCGACCATCCCGGAACTGGGCTTCTGCCTCACCAACCGCATGCAGATGTTCTGGCTGAACGAGCAGTCGGCCGCCGCGCTGGCGCCGAAGCGCCGGCCGCGCACCACGCTGACCGCCAACATGGCGCTGCGCGATGGCGAGCCCTACATGGCCTTCGGCACGCCGGGCGGCGACCAGCAGCCGCAATGGTCCGCGCTGCTGTTCCTGCATCACGCGCATCACGGCATGAACCTGCAGGAATCCATCGACTGCCCGGCGCTGCATGTCGATCATCTTGTGAATTCCTTCTGGCCGCGCGCGGCGAAGTGGAACCATGTCCAGGTCGAGGGCCGGATTCCGGCTGCGACGGTCGAGGAACTGCGCCGGCGCGGGCATGACGTCACCGTGGGCGGCGACTGGTCGGAAGGCCGGCTGACGGCGGCAGCACAGACGGACGGGCTGGTGAAGGCAGCCGCCAATCCGCGCGGCATGCAGGGTTATGCCGTCGGTCGCTGAGCCGAAATTGCAGGGGTAAAATTGGCGGGCAGGGCGGTCGCTAGCGATTGCCTTGCCTGTGCCCTTCGCGGATACTGGCCGTAATCATAATACGGCTATAGCGAGACCATCCGATGGCGGCGACGAGTAATCCCGCGCTTGCCCTGCTTGCGAAGAGCATCGCCGATGTGGTGGGTGCCAACAGCGAGCTGTATCGCGACGTGCTGCGCGCCGTCGAATCGGACGAGTATGTGGACATCATGCTGGCGCAGGCCTCCTTCGATACGCTATCCGGCGAGATCAAGCGGGAGATATCGGACCGCGTGGACGATCTTGTCGCCCAGTATCTGGCCAAGGGGCAGTCGGTGGAGGAGATGGCGGAAGCACTGGCGGAAGATCTGCCGGATGGCATGGCCTGATAATGCCGAAGCCTGTATCCTGACCCCATGAGCGATGAACTCGGTACCGAGGCTGGCGGCGCACCGGAAGTAAAGAAGCTTCCGGTCGGCAAGCTGATCCTGCTGATCCTGCTGCCCATCCTGCTGATCGTGGGCGCTGCGGCGGGGCTGTTCCTCACCGGCATGATCGGCGGCAAGAAGACGGCGGCGCCGACCGCTACTCAGGAAGCCCCGCCACCGCCCAAGCTGAGCGGCGGGCACTACACGTCGCTTTCGGATTTCATCCTGACGCTGCGGACCGAAAACGGCGAGCCGAGGGTCGTGATGGTGACGATCAGCCTGCAGCTCAGCAGCCAGGAACAGAACGCCATCGTGAAGGCGGGCGATGCGCGGCTGCGCGATTCCATCAACATGCTGCTGAGCGAGCAGCCGTTGCAGAATTATTCCGATCCGAGCCAGCTGAACAATCTGCGCAGCAAGCTGGCCGAGGAGATCAAGCGGGTCCTGCCGAATCTCAATCTATTGGGCGTGCACCTGACCCGTGTGCGTGTGCAGTAGAGTTTACGGCTTCATCCCCCTCAGGGCTTCATCTCATAGGTGATCCACATGCTGCGCGTCGCCTTGCGGTCATAGACGCCGCGTGCCCGGTAATTATTGTCGGCGGTGATCCAGCGTATGACCGGCCAGCCGCGCTCCGCGGCAATCGCGTTCAGCGCGTCCAGCAGCTTGTCGGCAGCGCCGCTGCCGCGCACATCGGGATCGACGAACAGATCGTCCAGGAAACCGGCATAGGCGCCGCGCAGCGGGCTCGGCATGGCGCGGAAATGCGCAAGACCGATCACACGACCGGTGGCATCGCGGGCGACCAGCGCCTCCTGCACATGGTCGGCATCGTGCAGCCAGCCCCAGACACGTTCCGCCGTCTCGTCCGTCATCGGCATCTTGTAGAAGGCGGCATAGCCATTATAGAGCCGGCGCCAGTCGGCCTTGTCGCTGTCCTTCAGGCGGTCGATGGTCACGGACATTTCGCTTTCTCCCTTGGCTGGAGCAGGCACGCTAGCGCCCGGCAAACACAGGGAAAAGCCCTAGTTTGTCACCGCGACAAAGCGGATGCCCCGGCTGCGCCCGGCGTTCAGGGTGAAGCCGGTGATGCGTCCGTCCTTCCGCTGGAAGCGCAGCGCGTCGCGGAATTGCGCACCGAACCAGCCGATCCGCGCGGTAATCATGTCAGGGCGGGTGGCGTCCAGCGGGCAGGGCAGTGCCGGCCCGCGCGGGCCCTCGATGCGCACGGCAAGCCCGTCGCCGGTGCGTTCGATCACCCAGTCGCTCATCAGCTCGGCGCTGCGATAGCGCCCGACATAGTCGCTAAGGTTTTCAGCACCGGTCGGGCCGGAGGCGACCGGCCGGTAGGTTTCGACACCGCCATCGACGCGTGTCAGCCGGATACTGAGGGAAGGCGCCTCTGCGATCTCGGCCGAGACGACGTCATAGCCGCCCTGGAACACCGTGTAGGCCGTGCCGCCATCGCTGTTGGCCAGGGTGAAGGGCGTGCCGAAACGGGTGGCCCCCAGCCGGCCCTCGACATCGCTGAGGGTAAGGGCGGCGCCCGACTCCTCATCGACATAGGGGCCGGCTTTCGCCAGCCGGCTGACCAGCGCCGGATCAGGCAGGGCGAGCGGCGGTTCCGGGAAGTCGATTCCGGGCACGAGATCGGCCACCAGCCGCGTGGTCAGATAGGCATTCACCCCCAGCGAATTGGACAGGCAGATGACGCTCAGCCGCCGTTCCGGGATATGCAGGATGTTGGAGGTGAAGCCGGGCAGCAGGCCGCTATGCCCAAGTGCGGACAGGCCGCGATAGCGCTCCACCATGAAGCCATAGCCATAACGGGCATGGCCGCCGCCGGTCAGCGGCACCGGATCGGCAAGATGGGTAAGCGGGTCGATCTCAGGATGCGTCCCGCTTCCCCAGATGCCGGTCCAGCGGATCATATCCTCCAGCGAGGACACCATGCCGCCCTCGCCGCACAGCTCGAAGCCGCTGCCGGTGCGCCACAGCGCGCCATCGACCGGGGCGTAGCCCTGGGCGCGGCGCGGGAAAGGTTCGGCGTCATAGGGCAGCAGGGCGGTCGAGGCCATCCCCAGTGGCCTGAAGATGCGGGCATCGAGGAAAGCGCGCAGGCTTATGCCCGACAGCCGCTCGATCAGGATGCTCAGCAGCACATAGCCGGCATTGGAATAGAGATAGGCACTGCCGGGCGGGAAGTTGGTGGCTTCCTGCCGCAGGATGATGGCCAGCATCTCCGCGACGCTGCGCCGGTCCATCAGCGTGATTCCGGTCAGGCGGAAGGCCTCCAGTGAATCACGCAACCCGCCGGTGCTGCTCATCAGATGGCGGATGCGCAGCGGCGCGCCATAATCCGGCAGTTCCGGCAGGTGCCGGCGCACCTCGTCCTCGACCGACAACTTGCCATCCCGCGCCAGCAGCAGCACGGCGAGGCAGGTGAACTGCTTGGAGATGGAGGCGATTCGGAACACCGTGTCCGGTGCGTTCGGCAGGTCCAGCTCGACATGGGCAAGGCCATAGCCGCGCTGGTGCAGCACTTCGCCGTCCCGGACGATGGCGACGGCGCAGCCGGGCGAGCCCGGCCGCGTCCATCGTTCGAGAAGGGCGTCAACCGCCGCGATCATGACGTGACGCCCTTTCCGGTTTCGGTCTTATTCGTCGAGCAACTGGCCGACCATGCGCAGGCGGGAATTGTCGATATGGCTGCGCATGGCGTTGCGGGCCGCACCGGGATTGCGCTTCTCGATCGCCTTGTAGATTCGGGAATGCTCGGCCCGGACGATATCCATGGGTTCGCTGCGCAGCTTGGAGAGCTGCCGGGCGAGCTTGATGCCGTCGCGTGCCGTGGTGTGCAGCATGTGCAGCGTCTTCACATACAGCGCGTTCTTGGTGGCGGTGGCGATGGCCATGTGGAAGCTGAAATCGGCTTCCGCGCCTTCCTCGTCATCGCCAGTGCCCAGATAATTGTTGAAGAACTCCAGCGCCTTCTCGATGGCGACCAGATCGTCCTTTTCCCGGCGCTTGGCGGCGAGATAGGCGGCCTCGCCCTCCAGCGCCAGCCGCAGCTCGTAGCAGCGCAGCAGCTCGGCCAGCACGCCTGACGGCGCGAGGCGCACCAGCTCCGGCGTTGGCTTCGACATGACATAGGTGCCCGAGCCGCGCCGTGAGGCGATCACATTGTCGGCCCGGAGGCGCGACAGCGCCTCGCGCACCACCGGCCGCGAGACCGAGAAGAGCTGACAGAGCTGCGCCTCGGACGGCAGCTTCTCGCCGACATCCAGCGAGCCGTTCACGATATGCAGCATGATCTGTTCGTAGAGCTGATCGGCCAGCTTGCTCTGGCGGACCGGTGCCACCGCCACGAAATCGATCATGGTGGCGCCGCCGGAAAGAGTGCTGGTCTTACCCGACAGCGAACTGGTCTTGTTCCTCGCCTGTGCAGTTTCCATGCAAATTCCAACCCCTAATTTTTATTTGTATAGCTTGATGACATTAGCCTACCACACTTATAGGTATGGCAGGGAGCGCGGAAGAAAAGCTCCCGGAAAAATAGTGCGGGAAAACAAGATACCATGATTGATAAGAGAGTGGCGACGCTGGCCGAAGCCGTCGCGGGGATCAAGGACGGCTCGACGCTACTGGTCGGCGGATTCGGGTCAGCCGGTGCACCGACCGAACTGATTCATGCCGTTATCGACCAGGGCGCCCGGGATCTGGTTGTGGTCTCCAACAATGCCGGTGTCGGGACCGAGGGGCTGGCGGCGCTGATGGCGGCGCGCCGGGTCCGGCGCATCGTCTGTTCCTATCCGCGCAGCGGCGGTTCGGTCGTGTTCGACGAGTTGTACGCCAAGGGCGAGATCGAGCTGGAATTGCTGCCGCAGGGCACGATCAGCGAGCGGTTGCGCTGCGCGGCGGCGGGCCTCGGCGGCTATTACTCGCCTGTTGGTGTCGGCACCAAGCTGGCCGAGGGCAAGGAACTGCGGGAGATCGACGGTCGCACCTATGTGCTGGAAATGCCGCTGCGCGGCGATGTGGCGCTGATCAACGCACACCGGGCGGACCGCTGGGGCAATCTGATCTACCGCCTGTCCTCGCGCAATTTCGCGCCCGATATGGCGATGGCCGCGGACCTGACCATCGTGCAGGCCGAAGGTTTCGTCGAACTGGGCGATTTCGACCCCGACAATATCCATACGCCCGGCATCTTCGTTGACCGGGTGGTGAAGGTGGAGAAGAAGGCATGAGCAGCATGACCGAGAGCGTGGCGCGACTCAGCCGCCGGCAGATCGCCTGGCGCGCCGCGCAGGACATCGAGAATGGCTGGTACGTGAATCTCGGCATCGGCCTGCCGACGCTGGCGGCCAGCTATGTGCCGGACGGGCGGGAGATCGTGTTCCACAGCGAGAACGGGTTGCTGGGCGTCGGTGCCTATCCGAAGCCGGGCGAGGAAGACCCGGACCTCATCAACGCCACCAAGGAATATGTGACCCTGGCCAAGGGCGCGTCGGTGTTCAAGCATTCCGATTCCTTCACCATGATCCGCGGCGGCCATCTGGACCTCGCGCTGCTGGGCGCCTTCGAGGTGTCGGTAAAGGGCGACCTCGCCAACTGGACGACGGAAGACCCGAACTTCCCGCCCGGCGTCGGCGGGGCGATGGACCTGGCGGTGGGGGCCAAGCGCATCCGCGTGCTGATGGAGCACACCACCCGCAAGGGCGAGCCGAAGATCCGCAAGGCCTGCCAGTATCCGCTGACGGCGTCGTCGGTGGTGAGGCGGCTCTACACTGACCTTGCCGTCATCGATGTGACGGAGGAGGGGCTGCTGGTCGTCGAGATGGCCGAGGGGCTGACGCGTGACGCGCTGCAGGAAGTGACCGAGGCGCCGCTGATCTATGCCGCGACGGTCGGCGTGCTGAAGGCTCCGGCGGTCTCGTAAACGGCTTCTCCGCCAAAGAAAAAGGCCCGCCTCGGTGTTCCGGGGCGGGCCTTTTCATTAGCTGGCCAGATTGGTTGGCTCGATTACTTGGCGTCTTCGGCCAGGGTCATCTTCACGATCTTGTCCGGGTCTGCCGGCGGTTCGCCGCGCTTGATCTTGTCCACGAACTCCATGCCTTCGACAACCTGGCCCCAGACGGTGTACTGGCCATTTAGGAAGGGGGCAGGCTTGAAGCAGATGAAGAACTGGCTGTCGCCGCTGTCCGGGTTCTGCGAGCGGGCCATGCCGACAGTGCCGCGCTCGAACGGGGCGCTGTTGAATTCCGCCGGGATCTTCTTGCCGCTGCCGCCCCGGCCGGTGCCGGTGGGGTCGCCGGTCTGGGCCATGAAGCCCTCGATCACGCGGTGGAAGACGATGCCGTCATAGAAGCCGGCGCGGACCAGCTCCTTGATGCGGGCGACGTGCTTGGGCGCGAGGTCGGGCTTCAACTCGATGACGACGCGGCCGTATTCGAGGTCGAGATAGAGCATGTTTTCCATTTTGGCGGCTTCTGATTGGCTGGTTCCCGTGAAGAGGATGCCGAGGGCCATCAGGGCCGCCGCGGCGAGGGTCTTCAAACGAGTCATGACGGTGTCCTGTCCTAGGTCCAGCGTTACGGTACGGGTTCGAGGGCCACATTAAGCGGGCAGGGCCGGAATCGAAAGCCTGAAAGCACAAACCGCCGGCGGGGGGTCGCTACTGGCGGCGGCGTTCCACCGTCACGCCGACCGAGGCGGCCTGGTCGATGACGTCCAGCTTCTCCACCGTGATCCGCGTGGCCAGCACGCGCCTGTCTTCCAGCCCGTGCCGCGCGATGCGGTCGGCGACGGTCTCGATCAGGTTGACATGGCCCTCGGCCAGGATCGCCTCGATGCTCTTCACCAGCGTGTGATAGCAGAACACGTTTTCCAGCCGGTCCCCGGCCGTGGCGATGGTATCGACGCATTCCAGTTCGAGATTGAGGCGCAGCCGCTGCCGCTTCCCCTTCTCGCTCTCATACACGCCGACTTCGGCTTCAAGGACGAGGTCGCGCACGAAGATTCGGTACAATCCTGATTCTCCAGACTGTCGGGCAGGCAGGCGGGGAATGCCGTTTCAGCCGGCTGTATAGCCCCTGGCGCGCGCGGGAACAATGGTCGCCGCTTCGGGCCTGTCCGGCGTCGTCGGCATGCCGCTCTTTGCGATAGAGTCTCTTAAATGCTTGTTAACTTGTTCAGGCTATACAAAGCTTCGAACAGCGCGGCGGAATAAGAAGATGCTTCTGGATATGACCGTTTCCATGCCGATGACACTCCCTCGCAGCGATATGCTGCTCGAAGTTCTCGTTGGGCTGGCCGTGCTCCTGCAGCAGTGCCGCAACCAGAAGCCTGAGATTTCGGCGCTGGTATCCGATATCGAGAAATCCATCGAGCAGCTGCGCACTACGGGCGCCTGAATAGGGGCGCCTGATCGCCGCTTCTCTCCGGACGGCTCAGGCCTTCCCGGAGGTGTCGATGCCGCGTTGGCGGCAATAACGTTCCAGCTCTGACAGCACTTTCTGGCGGTTCCGCCCGCCATTGGCCTGGGCCTGCTCCAACATGGCGACGGCGAGGCTGGGCTTCTGCGGCATGCCCATCTGATGCCGCACCAGCCGCTCGGCGGTTTCCAGCACCTGCGGATCGGCCTTGCTGCGCGCCGCGCGCACCTGCCGCAGGGCGGCTTCCAGCACTTTCGGGTCCTTCGCCATCGGCATCCCATCCTGTCTCGCCCGGGCCGCGACCGTGCGGCTGGACCTTTTTCCATTCAGCTTTCATCATACCCCGAGGGTGCCGGGCAGGCCAGTCCGACAGGCCGGCCAGCCGCCCCCCCTGTATGGCGAGTGGCAACTTCATGCTGATGTCCCTGCTGCGAAAGGTCCGCCGACCGGCGCCAGCTGTTGAGCGCCGCAACGGCATCTTCTGCTGCCGCTGCGACCGCCCCGCCGTGGTCAGCTTCGGGCTGGACGAAGCGGGGGCGCAGCGCTTTGCGCGCGGCTATCGCACCTATGTCGCCTCCGGGGAGCGCGAGGTACTGCTGCCCTTCTGTGCCGACCATTTCGAGGAGGCGGCGCTTTCCTGGCCCGGCCTGATCGCACAGCCGGTGCAGCCGCTGCCGATCCGCTGGCGCGAGGGGGTGGCTGCCATCGCCTGGGTGAAGCACCGGCTGGACGATCCTGCCGTCCGCCGCAAGGCGCTGCGTGGGCTGGCGCGCAAGTTGCGCCCGGCTCGTCCCGCCCCAGCGGTGGGGAAGGAGCATGAGGCCATGCTGCGCCGCTTCCTGGCGGAGCGCCGGCGAGACCATCGTTAAGCGCATGGCCCTCCAGCGAAAAACCGCTATTCGAGGGGGCATGGCTATGATACATGCATATCAGTTTTAACAGCTGAACGAGTCCGGCCATGACGGCTGACCTGCGACGACGACGTACGACCTGCCCGACCGCGTTTGCGGCCGGCGCAGCCGCGTCGCCTGGTCACCGCCGGAGGGCCCGTCTGTAGGCATCCCTCCGCCCGGAGCAGGCGATGCGGTCCACTGACTGACCGACACCCTGATTCCGGGATTTTTTAGAGATGCAGATCGTTCACGAGCGGCCGGGCGACGCCGCGCTAATCGACGCCCTTCTGGATACCGCCTTCGGTCCGGGCCGGACCACCAAGACCGTGTACAAGCTGCGCGAGGGCGTGCCGCACGACCCGTCGCTGGCCTTCGTCGCGCTGGAGGACGGGCAGCTGCGCGGCTCCATCCGTTATTGGCCGCTGCTGCTGGGCGAGGCGCGCGTGCCGTCCATCATGCTGGGCCCGCTGGCGGTCGATCCGGCCTATAAGGGGCAGGGCTACGGCAAGGCGCTGATGCGCCATTCGCTGGCCCATGCCGCCAGCCTCGGCCATCGCTCGGTGATCCTAGTCGGCGACCCGGAATATTACAATCCGTTCGGCTTCACGCGGGAGAAGGCGTTGGGCCTGCAGTTGCCCGGCCCGGTCGAGGAGCGGCGGTTCCTGGGGCTGGAGCTGGTGCCGGGCGCGCTGGACGGTGTGACGGGCATGATCCATCCGGCGCTGCCGGCGGCCCCACAGATCCGGAGGGGTGTTCGCCGGTACGCTGCGTAACCGTGCCGGGTGATAGCGGCCATGCCGAAACGGGTGGCTGGCGCCGCTTGACCGGACCGATTGGACCGGCAAGCATGGGGCCAGCCAACCAAACGCCACCAACCATACACAGGGCAGGGACGCACCATGGCGGTTATCAGCTACCTCACCAAGATCCAGTTCGACTTCGGCGCCATCAAGCTGCTGGCGGACGAGATGAAGGCGCTCGGCATCAAGCGGCCGCTGATCGTCACCGACAAGGGGCTGGTGAAGACCGGCATCCTGGACACGATCCGCGCCAACATCCCGAACGAGTTCGACGTCTCGGTGTTCGACGGTACGCCGGAGAACCCGACCGAGGCGGCGACCTGGGAGGCGCTGAACATCTACAAGGAGAATGGCTGCGACGGCATCATCGCGGTCGGCGGCGGTTCCTCCATGGATCTGGCCAAGGGCGTGCGCCTGCTGGCGACGCATGAGGGGCCGCTGGCGCAATATGCGATGGTGGAAGGCGGCGTCGCCCGCATTCGCCCTGATGTGTCCAAGCTGATCGCGGTCGCCACCACATCGGGCACTGGTTCCGAGGTCGGGCGCGGCGCCGTCATCGTGCTGGAGGATGGCCGCAAGCTCGCCCTCGTCAGCCCCTATCTGATCCCCAATGTGGCGATCAACGATCCGGAGCTGACGCTCGGCCTGCCGCCCGTGCTGACCGCCGGCACCGGCATGGACGCGATCACCCACTGCATCGAGACCTTCCTGTCGCTGGCGGTGAACCCGCCGGCCGACGGCATCTCGCTGGAAGGGCTGCGGCTTGCCAGCCGCTCCATCGAGACGGCGGTGAAGGACGGCTCCAACCGGCAGGCGCGCTGGGACATGATGATGGGCTCGATGATGGGCGCCATGAGCTTCCAGAAGGGGCTGGGCGCGGTGCATGCGCTGTCGCATCCGCTGGGCGCGGTGAAGGGCCTGCGCCTGCATCACGGCACGCTGAACGCGGTGTTCCTGCCCGCCGTGCTGCGCTTCAACAAGTCGGTGGTCGGCGACAAATATCCGCGCGTCGCCCAGGCGATGGGCCTGCCGGAGAACACCGACATCGCCGATGCGATCTCGAAGCTGAACGCGAAGATCGGCATCCCCGCCAGCCTGCGCGAGATGGGCGTGACCGACGATGTGCTGGACGGCATCGCCGTCGCCGCCACCAAGGACCATGCGCACCCGACCAACCCGCGCACGCCGTCCGTCGCGGAGTACCGCAAGCTGCTCGACGAGGCGATGGCCGGGAACTGAGGGAGTATTTCGCCTTTGTCATTGCCGGGCTTGACCCGGCAATCCAGGGGCCACGGCCTGAGACGTTAGAGGCAAAGCGCCGCCCTTGGACCCCCGGGTCAAGCCCGGGGGTGACAAGAAAACAAAAAGGCCGCGTCCCGGGACGCGGCCTTTTCCGTGACGTATGTCCAGCCGGACTAGATCAGCTTGGCGATGGCACCGGCCGTATCCAGCATGCGGTTGGAGAAGCCCCATTCATTGTCGTACCAGCTCATCACGCGGACCAGCTTCTTGTCGATCACCTTGGTCTCGCCGAGATCGACGGTGGAGCTGTTCGGGCAATGGTTGAAGTCGATGGAGACCAGCTTCTCGGTGTTGGTCGCCAGGATGCCCTTCAGCTTGCCGTCGGCGGCGGCGCTGATCGCCTTGTTCACTTCCTCGACGGTCGTCTCGCGCTTGGCGATGAACTTGAAGTCGATGACCGAGACATTGGCGGTCGGCACGCGGATCGAGGTGCCGTCCAGCTTGCCGGCCAGCTCCGGCAGCACCAGGCCGACGGCCTTGGCCGCACCGGTCGAGGTCGGGATCATCGACATCGCCGCGGCGCGGGCGCGGTGCAGGTCCTTGTGCAGCGTATCGACCGTGTTCTGGTCGCCGGTATAGGCATGCACCGTGGTCATGAAGCCGGACTCGACGCCGATCGCCTCATGCATCACCGCCGCGACCGGGGCCAGGCAGTTGGTGGTGCAAGACGCGTTGGAGACGATGACATGGTCCTTGGTCAGCTTGCCGTGGTTCACGCCATAAACGACCGTGATGTCGGCACCGGTGGCCGGGGCGGAGATCAGCACCCGCTTGGCGCCGGCCGTCAGGTGCATCGAGGCCTTCTCCTTGTCGGTGAAGATGCCGGTGCACTCGAAGGCGATATCGACGCCGAGGTCCTTCCACGGCAGCTTCGAGGGGTCGCGCTCGGCGGTCACCTTGATCTTGCCGGTGCCGAGATCCATCCAGTCCTCGCCGGTGGTCACGGTGCCGGGGAAGCGGCCATGCACCGAATCGTAGCGCAGGAGATGCGCATTCGCTTCGACCGGGCCCAGATCGTTGATCGCCACGACCTGCAGGTCCTTGCGGCCGCTTTCATGCAGGGCGCGAAGCACCAGGCGGCCGATGCGCCCGAAACCGTTGATTGCCACACGAGTAGCCATTTATTCCTCCAAAACGCGAACGGGTAGGGGTTCGTCTTCTAGATACGGGCTTTCGCCGCTGCGACAACCGCTTCCGCGGTAATGCCGAAATGCTTGTACAGCTGGGGTGCCGGCGCGGAGGCGCCAAAGCCGGTCATGCCGATAAAGCAACCCTTCTCGCCCAGATAACGTTCCCAGCCGAAGCCGATGGCGGCCTCGACCGCGATGCGCGGGCCATCGCCCAGTACCTGCTTGCGGTAGGCCTCATCCTGCTGGTCGAACAACTCGCAGCACGGCATGGAGACCACGGCGGCAGCGATGCCGTCGGCCTTCAGCGCGTCGCGGGCGGCCAGCGCGATCTCCACTTCGGAGCCGGTGGCGATCAGTGTCACCTGGCGCTTGCCCTCAGCCTCGGCCAGCACATAGCCGCCCTTGGCCGACAGGTTCTCGGCGGTGTGCGTGGTGCGCACGGTCGGCAGGCCCTGGCGGGTCAGGCTGATGACCGAGGGCGTGCCCTCGCTCTGCAGCGCGATCTGCCAGCACTCGGCGGTCTCCACCGTGTCGGCTGGACGGAACACATAGAGGTTCGGCATGGCGCGCAGCGCGGCCAGATGCTCGACCGGCTGATGCGTCGGGCCGTCCTCGCCCAGGCCGATGGAATCATGCGTCATGATGTAGATGACGCGCAGCCCCATCAGCGCCGACAGGCGGATCGCCGGGCGGCAATAGTCGGTGAACACCATGAAGGTGCCGCCGAACGGGATCACGCCGCCATGCAGCGCCAGGCCGTTCATCGCCGCGGCCATGCCATGCTCGCGGATGCCGTAATGGATATAGCTGCCGGCATAGTCGCCGGCCTTGATGATGGCAGCTTCCTTGGCCTTGGTGTTGTTGGAGCCGGTCAGGTCGGCGGAGCCGCCGATCAGCTCCGGCAGCACCGGGGCCAGCGCGTCGATCACATGCTGCGAGGACATGCGGGTCGCGACCTTCGGCTTCTGCTCGGCGGTCTGCTTCTTGAAGGCCTCCACCGCCTGCTCGAAGCCGGCCGGCAGGCGCCCGGCAAGCACGCGCTCCAGCTCCTCGCGCTTCTCGCTGCCCAGCTCGTCCACGCGCTCCTGCCAGCCCTGGCGGGCGGCGGCACCCTGCTGTCCGATGGCACGCCAGGCGGTCAGGATGTCCTCGGGAATCTCGAAGGGCGGATGGTTCCAGCCCAGCGCCGCGCGCGTGCCCTCGATCTCCTCCGCGCCCAGCGGCGAGCCATGGGTGGAAGCGCTGCCCTGCTTCTTCGGTGCGCCATAGCCGATGATCGTCTTGCAGGCGATCAGCGACGGCGTGTCGGTCTTGCGTGCCTGGGCGATGGCGGCTTCGATGGCGGCCGGGTCGTGGCCGTCAATGGCCTGCACGTCCCAGCCGGCGGCCTTGAAGCGGCCCTGCTGGTCCTCCGAGGTGGTCAGGCTGGTCGGCCCGTCGATGGAAATGCCGTTATCGTCGAACAGCACGATCAGCTTGCCGAGCTTCAGATGCCCCGCCAGGGTGATTGCCTCCTGGCTGATGCCCTCCATCAGGCAGCCATCGCCGGCGATGACATAGGTGTAGTGATCGACGATGGGGTCGCCGAAGCGGGCATTCAGGATGCGCTCGCCCAGCGCGAAGCCGACCGCGGTGGCGATGCCCTGGCCCAGCGGGCCGGTGGTCGTCTCGATGCCCGGCGCATGGCCATATTCGGGGTGGCCGGCGGTGATGCTGCCGAGCTGGCGGAAATTCTTCACCTGCTCGATCGTCATCTCCGGATAGCCGGTGAGATAGAGCAGGCTGTAGAGCAGCATGGAGCCGTGGCCGGCCGACAGCACGAAGCGGTCGCGGTCCGGCCAGCGCGGGTCGGCGGCGTCGAATTTCAGGAATTTCGAGTACAGCACCGTCGCCACATCGGCCATGCCCATCGGCATGCCGGGATGGCCGGACTTTGCCGCCTCGACGGCATCCATCGACAGGGCGCGGATGGCGTTGGCCATCTGCTTGTGGGGAACGGACTGGCTGGTCTGTGCGGTCATGGCGTGGTCGCAGGCTCGAAGGTACGAAAAAACGCCGCGCCCCGGCGCGTCCGAGGGCGATCTGGTCGGGCGCGTGGAACATGCCGCCGGGCGGCCCCTCCGTCAACCCGGCAAAGCGCAGGGCAGGGTATCGCACGCCTTATTTATTAGCGGTTTCGATTCCGGCTTCCGGGCGCCCGTTTCGGGGCGCCGGCGGCCCTCCGGTTGACGGGTGCCGTGGCGCGTGCCTATCTTGCGCAAGCTAATTTGGCAGGAACTCTGGCAGGAATCGCCCATCATCATGAAGGAAGCGCCGACCCTGGATATGGTACTGGAGCGGTTGGCCCAGGCCGTGGCGCGGCTGGAATCGGCCCTGGCGCGGCGCGGCGGGACCGCGCTGTCGGCCGAGGCGGGTGAGGGATCGGCGGAACTGCAGCGCGCGCTGGACGATGCGCGGGCGGAGTATGCCAAGCTTTCCGAGGTGACGGGGCTGGTCTCGCAGCGGCTGGACCGCACCATCAACCGGCTGAAACTGGTTCTGGAGAAATAGGCGTGGCGTCTGTCGAGGTCTCCATCAATGGCCGGTTCTACCGCATCGCCTGCGAGGACGGGCAGGAACAGCGGCTGATCCGCCTTGCCGGGTCGGTGGACGAGAAGGTCTCCTCCCTGGTCGAGCAGGTCGGGCAGGTCGGCGATACAAGGCTGCTGGTCATGGCCAGCCTGCTGATCGCCGACGAGCTGGACGACGCCAAGCAGGGCAGCGTCAATGGCGGCGGAAACGGCGCGGCAGCAGCGGCTCCAGCGCAGAACCAGGCAACCATCGCGGCACTCTCTGCCCTGGCCGAACGCATTGAGCATATTGCCGACGGGCTTGAGAACGCCTAGATACTGAGGCGGGCGCCTGCTGCGCGGTGCGATATGGTCGCTTATGTCCCCGGGCCCAATGCTCATCTCCAGGGAACTGCCTCTGTCGGAGCCGTGGCTCCATTATGCGGTACCCACCTGCGTTGCAGGGCTAGGAGGACGAGCAAATGACCGACGGCCGAGGCGGCGGCGCCCACCTTTCTTCCATCCGGCCATGCTGAATACGGACGCGGATATCGCGGCGGTGAAGGCCGTGGAACGCGCAGCGGCGAAGCGCCGCCGGGCGGCGGCACATGCGGCCCATCCCGATGCCGGGGCGCGGATCGCCGCCAATCTGTTGAGCACGGTATCGCTACCGGAAGCAGCCATTATCTCCGGCTATTGTGCGATGGGGGACGAGGCCGACCCGCTGCCATCCCTGCTGGCGCTGGCGGCGGGCGGGCATGATCTGTGTCTGCCGGTGACGCCGAAGCGCGGCCTGCCATTGTCCTTCCGGCTGTGGCGGCCGGGTGACGCGCTGGAGCGCGGCGTGTGGGACATTCCCGTGCCGCCGGCCACGGCGCCTGATGCCGAACCCGGCGTGCTGCTGGTGCCGCTGCTGGCCTTCGACCGGAAAGGCTATCGTCTGGGCTATGGCGGCGGCTATTACGACCGCACGCTGGCAATGTTGAAGGAAAAAGGACCGGTGCTGGCCATCGGCATCGCCTATGCCGCGCAGGAGGTCGAAAGTGTGCCGCGCGAGGCGACCGACCAGCGGCTCGACTGGATCGTGACCGAGGATTCGGCGATCCGGACCGACGAATAGAACTGGAAAGAGAGTAGAGATGCGTTTGCTGTTTCTGGGCGATGTGGTGGGCCGGCCCGGCCGGGATGCCATCGCCGCCCATCTGCCGGGCCTGAAGCGCGACCTGAAGCTGGATTTCGTCGTCATCAATGGCGAGAACGCGGCCGGCGGGTTCGGCATCACCCAGAAAATCTGCGAGGAATTCTACGCGCTGGGCGCCGATGTGGTGACCACCGGCAACCATGCCTGGGACCAGCGCGAGGCGCTGTCCTACATCACCACCGATCCGCGCCTGCTGCGCCCGGCCAATTACCCGCCGGGTACGCCGGGCAAGGGCGCGCATGTCTATCAGACCCAGGCCGGCAAGAAGGTGCTGGTGGTGAATGTGATGGGACGTCTGTTCATGGACCCGCTGGACGATCCGTTCCAGGCGGTGGCGCGGGAACTGGCGCGCAATGTGCTGGGCGGCGGTGTGCAGGCGGCGATCATCGATGTGCATGCCGAGGCGACCAGCGAGAAGATGGCGATGGGCCATTTCTGCGATGGCCGCGTCTCGCTGGTGGTCGGCACGCACAGCCATGTGCCGACGGCGGATGCGCAGCTGCTGCCGGGCGGCACCGCCTACCAGACCGATGCTGGCATGTGCGGCGACTATGACAGCGTGATCGGAATGAAGAAGGAGACCGCGGTCGCCCGTTTCGTGCGCAAGCTGCCGGGCGAGCGGCTGGAGCCGGGATCGGGCGAGGGTACGCTGTGCGGCGTGTTCGTCGAGACCGACGACCGGAGCGGGCTTGCGAAAAGCGTCCAGCCGGTGCGGATGGGCGGTCGGCTGGCCCCGGCGCTGCCGGTACTTTAACTCGGCTTAGCGCGGCTTAAGGGCGATCCGGGCCAGCCCGTCCACGACCTGCTTTGCCGTATCGTCGCCCTCACCGCGCAGGCGCTGGTTGATGACGACCTTCAGCGCGTCGATATGCAGCTTCACGATGGGCAGCTCCAGCGCCTCCGGCGATTTCAGCGCGGTCAGGTGCTTGCACAATATATCGCCGATCTGGGTGACCAGCGGAAAGCCGAAGCTGCCACCCTCGCCGCGCATGTCATGGGCGATCTCGAACATGTCGTGCAGCGCCTCGGCGCGCTCGGCGCCCTGCGCCCGGTCATAGGCGACCATCAGCCGCGTCAAATTGGTCTGGGCGTGGCCGGTATAGTCGGTCCTGTCCTGTACCTTCTTCGCGGCGGTTTCCGCCTTGCGCAGCACATCGCCGCCCAGCGGCTTCTTGCTGCCGACCATTTCGCGCAGCTTGTTCCTGGGCTGGATGACCTCGTGGGTCTTGCCCCCCGGCCTGTCTCCGCTCATCACGCCGCCCCACCTCGTTTACGCTTCTTGCAAAAAATTTTAGGGGCTTTCGATCGATTTGGCGATAGCCGAAGCGCGGAATGCGGCACGCGGTTCTGTCTGGGGGATACGCAGATTGGTCAGCGCTTCTGTCGTGAATCTGTTGTCATTCAATATAACAACTTGTAGGCTGCAGCCATTGCTTCTCATCTCCCTGACTTGGCCGCCCGTTCCCACGGGCGGCCTTTTTCTTTCGCGCTACGCAAAAAGACCCTTGATGCATTGAGGGGTAAGGTATAGTTTTCGGCTATGCCTAGAACCTCGATGCATAGACAGAGCGGGGAGACCCGTCCGTCCACCGATTACACCAGCCCGGAATACTGGAACGGGCTGATCAAGATGGGCCTGTCCAAATTCTTCATCCTCTGCGTGCTCTACAAGCAGCCGCTGCATGGCTACGAGATCGCCAAGCGGGTGGAGAGCGTAACGCGCGGCTGCTGTACGCCGGGCGAGGGGACGATCTATCCGGTGCTGCGGGATTTCGAGGCGGGCGGCTATGTCACCGTCGAGACGGAGATGGTGCAGGGGCGGGAGCGCAAGGTCTATGCGCTGACCGATCTCGGGCGCGAGGCCTTCCGGGTCGCGGTCGGCTCCTGGATGGGCGTGACACGCTGCCTGCAGGAAAGCCACGAGATGCTGGTGCGCGATGCGACGGCCGAGACGCAGGGAAGCTGCCGGCCGTAAAAAATTTTGCCTGTGATACATTGCCCTTCGATGTATGGAGATCGACATGTCAAATCTGGGTATTGACTCCTCCCTGCCGGTCGTGGTGATCGGCGCCGGCCCTGTTAGCCTTGCTGCTGCCGCCCGCCTTGTCGAGCGCGGCCTGCCCTTCCTGGTGCTGGAGGCAGGTCCGGTGGTGGGTGACAGCGTGCGGCGCTGGCGCCATGTGCGCATGTTCTCGCCCTGGCGGTTCAACATTGACCGCTCGGCGCGGGCGCTTCTGCAGGAATCGGGCTGGACGCCGCCGCCGCAGGACGATCTGCCGACCGGTGGCGATCTGGTAACGCAGTATCTGGAGCCGCTGGCGGCGCTGCCGCAGATCGCCCCCTTCCTGCGCTTCGGCGCGCGGGTCGTGTCGGTCGGTCGCGAGGCGCTGGACAAGGCGGTGACGGCGGGCCGGGAAGAAACCCCCTTCGCGGTGGAGGTCGCGCTGGCGGATGGCCGGCGGGAGACCGTCCGGGCCCGTGCGGTGATCGATGCCAGCGGTACCTGGACCGCGCCGAACCCGATGGGGGCGGGCGGTTATCCTGCGGCCGGAGAGCAGCAGTTCGCCGACCGCATCGCCTATGGCATTCCGGATGTGAAGGGCCAGGACAGGGTGCGCTATGCCGGCCGGCGGGTGCTGGTGGTCGGTGGCGGGCACTCCGCGATCAATGTGCTGCTCGACCTGCTGACGCTGAAAGAGGCCGTGCCGGAAACCGCGATCTTGTGGGCGGTCCGCCGGGCCGATCCGCAGCGGCTGTTCGGCGGCGGTGCCGCCTATGC